>JBDUEM010000093.1:0-25265 GCA_040002435.1 Bryobacteraceae bacterium | reverse complement strand
GAGTGCCTGCTCATCCAGTTGGAGAATCACAATGGCCGCGGCGGCGTCGCCTGGCAGATTGTTCACAACCACCTGAAGCTTCTCGAGACCCGGCAATTTAAGGAACTGGCGAAGGTGCTGGGCCGTCCACCGGAGCACATCCAGATAGCCGTGAACATGATCCGGCGGCTGGATCCGCGTCCCGGCCTGCGCTTTACCACTTCGGCCGCGCGTGCCGTGGAACCGGATGTTTACATCACGAAAGACGGAGACGATTATCTCATCCAGTTGAATGATGAGGACTTGCCCCAACTGCGGCTGAACGCGCAGTACAGGCGCATGCTGGACCGCGACAATGAACCCAGCAAAGAGGTCCGCAATTACGTGAAGGAGCGCTACGCTTCGGCGCTGATGCTGATGAAAAACATCGAGCAGCGCAAACAGACGATTCTGAAGGTTTGCCAGTCCATTGTGCAGCGCCAGGGAGACTTCCTGGACCGCGGCATCGATGAGTTAAAACCAATGATGATTAAGGAGGTGGCCGAGGAGATCGGCGTACACCCGTCGACGGTCAGCCGGGCCGTTGCCAGCAAGTACGCCCACACGCCGCAGGGTGTATTCGAGCTCCGCTATTTTTTCTCAGAAGCTGTTCAGGGTCCTTCAGGCAGTGCTACACCGCTCTTGATTTTGAAGCGCAGGGTGAAGAAGATGATCGCGGATGAAAATCCCGCACAACCGCTAACGGATGAGCAGATCACCGCCCAACTGCAACGTGAAGGAATTCAAGTAACACGCCGCACTGTCGCAAAGTACCGGGAGGACATGAAGATTCCTTCCACACACCAGCGGCGGCAGCGGGAGTAACTGATTTTGCATCCTCAGGCCGGGACCCGAGTCCCACGCCATTGGGAGGTTGTACACGTGAACATCACCTACAAAGGGAAACAAGAGAAGTTTTATCCGGCTCAAACCGAGAAAATAGAGGCAAAGTTTAAAAAACTAGCCAAGATTCTCGACGGCAAGGGAGAAAAGAGTTCGCACGTAATCCTCGCAAGTAACCGAGGCGTCCACAGCGCGGAGATCACCGTCAATTATCTGGATCACTCCCTGGTTGGCGCGGCGAAAGATGGCGACCAGTACACGGCAATGACCGGAGCACTGGAAAAGCTGGAGAAGCAGATTCTAAAGCTGCGCGCCAAACGCCGCAACGTGGACAAAACCACCAAGACGCCCTGGGCCAAGGGCGATTCCGAGGCTGCTGCCATGGCTGCCCCGAAGGAAGAGCCCTCACGCCGCAACGGATCGGCGAAGACGATCTACCGGGTCGACTACAAAACCACTACCCGCAAGCCGATGACGCTGGACGAAGCCGTCCTCGAGTTAGGCAGCACGGGCGACTACATTGTGTATCGGGACGCGCGGAAAGACTGCATGTCGGTCCTCATCCGCCGGCCTGACGGTCACCTGGACCTGATCGAGAGCTGATCCGATTGATCGCGAAAGGGCAATCGGAAATCAAAGCCCCGGGCTCTCACCTGGTGATTATCACCGGGTTGAGTGGCTCGGGGAAGGGAACCGTTCTCAAAAGTCTGGAAGACCTTGGTTATTATGCTGTCGATAACCTGCCGATTGACCTCATTCCGAAATTCGCTGAGCTGACCCGGGAGTCTCCCACTATCCGCCAGGCCGCACTGGTGGTGGACATCCGGGAAGGTGGCGCGCTGCAGCATTTCCCTGCCTTACTCAAGAAAATCAAACGGGCGCTGCCCACTACCCTCCTGTTCTTGGAGGCCGGCGACGATTCCCTGGTGCGGCGGTTCAGCGAAACCCGGCGTCCGCATCCGCTGGGCACTCATGCTCCGGTTTCCAAGAGTGTCCGGACGGAACGGGAACAGTTGCTTCCCATCCGCGCCTTAGCCGACCACATTATCGATACGTCGAAGTTCAACGTGCATGAGTTGCGCGCCGCGGTGACGGAAAAGTTCGGCGAAACCAGCAGCGGCGCCCAGATCATGGTGAACGTGACGAGCTTCGGTTACCGCCATGGAGTGCCTGTCGACTCCGACCTGGTCTTCGATGTCCGCTTCCTGCCGAACCCCAATTACATTCCGGAGTTCAAGAAGAAGACCGGAAAGCACGCCGGTGTTGCTCGTTACATCCGCTCGTTTCCGCAATCCATCGAATTCATCGAGCGCATCTCACAGCTTCTGATCTATCTGCTGCCGCACTATATCAACGAAGGGAAAAGCTATCTCACCATAGCTTTCGGCTGCACCGGCGGGCATCACCGGTCTGTCATGATTGCTTCCGACATTCGAAAACGGCTGCAGAAGGCCGGTTACAAGGTGAAAGAAACGCATCGCGATATTCAAAAAGGCGTCTAAGAAAGGCTCATCCGCGGCCGGTTCACCGCAGGCTGCTCACCATCGTTGACGCGTTCCAGGCAGCGCGATCCAGTACGGAAACATTCGCGGCGTCGCCGAACATCTTTCGATCGACCGCCGCTCCGGCCGGCTGCCCTGATGCGTTCACCATGCCGGCAACGGTAACTTTGCGCGGAGCAAGGCTCCGTACAATTTCAGGCAGATCCATAAACCCCGCGATCCCGGGGACGAAATTTGCGAACGTATAGTCGTACTGTTCCGTCTCCACCAAACTGCGAAACGAAGCCAATCCGCCGGACAGGTAGAGGCTGCTGACGTCCGCATTCATCATGGCTGCGTAAAGCGCGGGCACAGTCATCTTCCCCTGTGCCGCGAGGCAGAGGCGGGTTCCGGGCTCATGGACCGCCTGCAGCACAGCCAGTACATCGGTCACACGCTGGCCAAGCAGCGGCCGGCCAAGGATGAGCGAAGACCACGCATACTCTTCCTCGTTGTTGTGGTCGCGGGCATGCCGCGCCGCTCCTCGTCCCATTGCCGGTGTCAGGTCGCCTACACCGCGCAGGTCCGGCACGCAGACCGGATATCCCATGCCGGCCAACGTCAGGTAAAGCTCATCCTCGTGCCATCTGGACAATCGTCCCTGGGGTTCCAGCAAGACCAGCATCGGCTTCGAGGGGTCGATTCGCTTCGGACGGAACCTCCAGGCAGGCAGGAAGACGCCTGCTTCGGACGGGATGTCCAAGGCCTCGATGTCCGCTTCACGGGACGGAACCCTCTTCAGGAGGGCCGCGTTAACGCCGCGGCCGGGCTTGACCACACCCAACAAGTCACCAACGGAACCCGCGGCGCGCCGCACCGGCCGTTTCACGGCGAGCGAGTGGGGCGTCTCTCCGTGGAATCCGCGCACCATACTGCCCTTCGGAGAAACCCACAGGGTTTCATCAGGCTCCAAGTGCGTCGGGGGCTCTTCCTTGATTCCTGCGCCTCCGCCCTTCAACCAACGGCCGAACCAGTCGTACATCAAAAGACGAGTGTCGTAGGAAAGCCCGTGCGGCAGGGGCGTGTCGCCCCACGCCAGGCGATCGCCGTGACCCATTACGTCGTACACCTTCTTCAGCTTCTGGAACTCCTCCCACCCGCTGGTAAGGTAGTTCGGTGAATAGGTGCCGAAGAAATCCTTGTCGCTGACGGTGATCAGCATCGGCTTCGGCGCAAACGGATAAAACAGATCCCATCGGTCCCATCCAAGCGGTGCGGATCCAGGAAAGTCCTGCTCGGCGTCGTCCGTCGACCCGGGCGGAATGAAGTCGCGGCAGGCTACATTTTCGGTATTGCCGCTGCAAACCACCGATGCCGCGATGCGGTCGTCCACCGCAACCAGAAACATGCTCAACGTGGCGCCGCCGGATTGGCCCGATGTCGCAATTCTCGACGGGTCCACCTGTGGGTGCGAGGCCAGAACGTCCAGCGAGCGGACGGCATCCCAGGTCTGCATGCGCGTGGCGGAGTCACCCGTCAGCAGCATCTGCCGTCCCGCCAGCGAATGTTCTTCATCGGCGGATGGCAGCCGGGTCTGAATTCCGGAGGCGTCGGGATAATAGATTCGCTCGCCCTGGCCCATCGGGTCGAATCCCAGCACCACGTATCCCAATTGCACCAAACCCTGGCAGCAGCGCTGGTAAGTGGGTGAAGCTTTCCCGTTTGGCGCATGCCCCATTTGGAAGAGAACCGCCGGATACGGCGGCTTACCGGTAGTGGGAATGTAGAGATTGGCAGCGACGTGGAAACCCGGCTGGCTCTCGTAGACCAGCTTATCCACGCGATAGCCGGAGCGCTCAAATGAACCGGTCGTTCGTGTGTTCAGTGGGGTCCGCTCCGGAATGCCTCCCGTCAGCTTCCAGAAAGTGTCGCGGGCCCATTGCTGCCGCTGCTTGATGCTGGCGGCGGAGGTAAGTTGCGCCAGGGCCTGATTGCGGCGATGGTACGCCTCGTTCGCCAACTTTGCCAGAAAATCCGGCAGCACACGCGCGTATTCCCGATAGTTCACCCCGGGGTATCGCTCCTGAGCCCGCAGCGCGGCCGCGCCTCCAAGCGCGAATAAAACCTGTCGTCTGGTCACGAACGAGTTATACCGCAATTCAAAAGCTGATCTTCGCTCCTAGTTGGAGCGTACGCGGGATCGCCGTGGCAACGAACGCGCCAGGTTGGGTGGACTGGTTCACTACCGGCCCCTGGAAGTTCACGTCGTTAAGCGCATTTGTCGCCTCAAACCGCAATTGCAGCTTGCAGAGTTCCCGGATCTGGAAGTTCCGGAACACGGAAAGGTCCGCGGTCCGGAAGCTGTCACCGCGGACAATATTGCGTCCGCTATTGCCGAATGTGCCAGTGGCCGGAAAGGCGAAGGCCGCGGGATTGTAAGCAAGGCCGGCAGGGACATTCCGGTTTGGATCGCCTACTACGTTCAGCCGGTTGTAGGATTCGCTGCGGTAGACATCGAACTGGCTGGTGTAAGGGGTGAACGGCTGTCCGGATTGCACGGTCACGATGCCGTTCAACTGCCATCCGCCCAGCAGGGCCTTCATGGTCTGGGCCGGAATGGCGTAATTGAACGCGGCGGTGAAGCGGTGCGGAATGTCAAAGCTGGAGACCGAGCGCTGCCCGCGAAGGTTGTAGCTGTTCAGCACGTGCTCGCTGGCATCTCCGGAGGCGAAGTCGCTCGCATTATCGATCGATTTCGACCAGGTGTAAGCCGCCAGCAGGTTCAATCCCGCATGGAAGCGCCGCTCCGCCTTCATCTGTACGCTGTGATAGGTAGAAACTCCGGTGTTCGTATATTGATTGATCGAGTTGAACCCGGGATATGGCCGCACGGGCGAAGCCAAGCCCAGCGGCACCTGATTGATGTCGTAGTTCAGCGGCAACCGCACGCCGCGCGTTCCGCGGTATGCCAGTTCCACCAGCCAGCTTTGCCCTAATGCCTGCTGCACGTCCAGGCTGTATTGCATGTTGTACGGATTTCGCAGGTTAGACGGAATGGCTGCGAGGGACCGCGAAGGAACGGCAATGGCTAGCAGGTCGAGCAGCGTCCGCGAGACGACGGTGCTGCTTGTCGAAAACGGAGTGGGGGTGTTGGTGATTGCCGAACTGGAAAACGGCGGATTGTTCTCAATCTGCTGCACGGTGCTGGCCTGCAACAGCGTTTCATAGAGAACGCCGAAGCCGCCGCGCACCACGGTCTGGCCTTTGCCGGTCAAGTCGTAAGCAAACCCCAAGCGCGGTGCGAAATTGTTCCGGTCCGGCTGGTAGAGACCATTCCATCCAGCCGTCTGCGGCGTGACGATCCCCTGGCCCGGGACGAAGTTCGCCAGTTTGTTGTTCACTTCGTTCCACGGCGCGCTGTACTCGTAGCGCAATCCGTAATCGATCGACAGTCTCCGGTTCAAGCGCCAGGTATCCTGCGCAAACAGCGCCCACGCCGAATCGCGATACCCGCGCCCGAATTGTCCTACGGTGATCGTGGCCTGGCTGGGCAGACCCAGAACCAGATCGGCCAGCACATTTGCCAAGGCATTCGAGGGTGTATTGGGAATCAGCCCGTTTCGCGATCCATCGAACGAAATGGTTCCCCGCTGATTTCCCGCTCCACGCGTGTTGTAATGATAGCGGGATATTTCCCCACCAAACTTGAGGCTATGCGCGCCGCGAAGCACGCTGATGGCTTCAGAACCGTAAGCCGTATTTTCATTTTGAATCCGGTTATACCAGGAGAGCCCGCCCAAGGCTGCCAGCCCGCCGGCGGCGAATGAAATCGACGGGATGCCATTGGCGCTGGAGCCGTTCGGCAGCCCGAATTCGGCTGCGTTTCGCGGATCGCCGTTCGCAAGATTGTTCCCATAGCGATTGAACCCGATGCGCGCCTCGCTTGAGATCGAAGTGGAAAAGGTGCGGATGTATCCCAAAGTGCCGTTCGTGCTGCGCTCTGGATTAGGCAGCGGGAACCCGGGAATGTACGGTCCGCCAAACCGGTCCACAATGTATACCTGGTCGTTCAGATTCCAGGAAATACGCAGGGTCACCAGGTCACGGTCCGTGAAGTGATGGTCGGTGCGCACCGAATACTGATAGTCATTGACGCCGATGGCAAGGGAGGCGTTGTAGTTTCCTCCGGGGAGCGCAGCGTTCGGGGCCGGGTAGAGTTCCAGAAGTTTCGCCGAGACCGGAGCGATTCTCCCGGAGAGGTCCAGCACCTGCGCCTGCCCTCTGGCGTTGGTGTACGGAATCAATCCGCGCGCCTGGCCGGCAGTCGGCACGAACGACGTACGCGTTTCCGAGCCCTCCAGGTTTCGCAGCAGTTCGGTGTTCACAAAAAAGAAGTGCTTCTGTTTCCAGATGGGTCCGCCGACGCTGCCGCCAAACTGGTTGTGGCGCACCTTGCCTCTTGGAAGCCCGGACCGTTTGCTCAAAGTATCGTTGGCGTTCAGTACATTGTTACGGAAAAACTCGTACGCCGATCCGTGAAACTGGCTCGATCCGGAGCGGGTGATAATGTTAACCTGCCCACCCATGGTGCGGCCGTAGTCCGCCGTCGGCACTGCATTGATGACCGAGAATTCGCGAACAGCTTCGTTGGAAGGCTCGAAGTTGATGACGCTGTATTGCCGGACGTTCATCGGCATGCCGTCTACCAGAAAGTTATTGGAGCGGCTGCGGGCGCCGTTTACGTTGAATGCCCCCTCCGTGTTCTCGCGCGCTTTCCCGTAGCGGTTGGCCGCGGTGGAAACGTTCCAGCCCCCAGACACGCCCGGCACAATCAGAGCCAGGTTCTGCAACTGGCGGCCATCGGTAGGAAGGTCCTGCACCGACCGTTCGTTCACGACGGCGAACGCCGCGGCCGTCTCAAGCTGCACCAACGGTGTGGTCTCGGTAACCACAATGGACTCCCGCGACTCCCCGGTCGGCAGCGTGAGGTCGATCCGTACTTCGTCGCCCACGCGGAGTACAAGCTCGTTTCTCTGCACGGTCTTGAATTGCGGTTGAGACGCTACAATCTCGTAGACCCCGGATTGCAGGCCGAGAATCTGATAGTTTCCGGTCTGATTGGCAACGGACGCACGCGTCACCTTGGTCTCAACGTTCAAGGCGGAAACGATTGCGCCTGCCAGTACTCCGCCGCTGGAATCGGTTACCGTACCGCTTATGGAAGCTGTTGGCGCCTGGGCCTGCATTGCCAAACCGCTTACGAGCATGGCAAGCACCGGTGTCAACAGCCGTTTGTCCATATCAAGTGAGTGGTATCAAACGGCTATTTCTTACGAACGAGCTCAAATTTGTTTCGGCGGGAAGGAGAGATTCCGCAGAATCCGCGCCTCAAAGTCTGTATCGGCCTCTGGCCCGGCGGTTGCCGCCTGCCGGGCCACCTTTCCTAACCATTTGATTTGACGAGCTAAAAGTCTGCAATGCCAACAGGTCCAGAGGTGCACGCGGAATTGAACCCGCGTGATCCAACGCTGGTGCTGCACCGCATCCGAATCGAGCAGTGTAGCAATTTCCCGGCAATTCATTATATGAATCATCGCCATCCTTTCCCCCGCAGGCACTCCCGAAGTTTGTGCCGTGCGCGGTGAAGCAATACCCCCATATGAGTGTTGCTGATCTGCAAATTCTTACAAATTTCTTTTGAGTCCAATCCTTCCACTTCGCGCAACAGGAAAACCTCCCGCTGTTGCAGCGGAACCGACGCCAGACATTCCTCCACGGCGGCGCCGATCTCTTTGGAGGCAAACAGGCGCTCCAAATCCTCCGGATGGCTTACCCAGTACCCCTTTCCGTCAAACCACTCGGCAAAAGAGGCGTCGATCGCGTCATACGATTCATCCCTTTGCAAGGAGCGCCTCTTTTCGCGCATTTTCCAATGCAAGATCCCGAACAGCCAGGTTCGCAACTGGGACCGCCCTTCGAATTCGTCCAGCTTCTGCAGAAACACGGTAAAGACGTCCTGTACAAGATCTTCGGCCTGCTGCTGATCGAAGCCCATGCCTCGCGCGGCGCGGTACAAAGGGCGGCTGTGCTCGTTCACGGTAGCGGCCAGGGTTTCCGGATCGCGCTCGCGCAAACGATTCAGCAGCAGAGTATCCGTCAAGGGTTGCGATGCCATCCAGGTTCGCTCCATTCTGCCAGAAGGCTCTGCCGATTTCCAAGATTCTGGAAGTTGAGGCGATAATGGTCTTGGACAGGAGCATTTTATTGCTCCCTGCTCAATTGATTGGATGACGTCGAAACGCCTTCTGCTGCTTGCGGCCACAACCGGCTACCAGACTCAAATGTTCGCCGAAGCCGCCAGTGCGCTCGGTCTTAACGTGGTGATGGCCACTGACCGTTGTCACGTCCTGAACGATCCATGGGGCGACCACGCCGTTCCAGTGCGCTTCGAACAGCCGGAGAATGCCGCAATTGAATTGTCCCGACTGTCTCCGCCAATCGACGCTCTGGTCGCGATTGGAGATCGTCCTACCACCATCGCTGCTCTCACGGCCCAACGGCTTGGCATCCCCTATCATTCCATCGAAGCGGTGGAAGCGAGCCGGAACAAATTCCTTGCCCGCGAGCGGTTTGGTGCAGCGGGATTGCCGGTTCCGCGTTTCGTACGCGTGCCCTTGGAGCGGCCTTCGAACCCCATCGGTTATCCCTGCGTGCTGAAACCCCTCGGGCTGTCCGGCAGCAGAGGCGTCGTTCGCGCCAACAGCGAAGCTGAGTTTGTTGAGGCCTTCGCTCGAATCCGCGCCATCCTGCAGAATCCCGAGATCCTCCGGTTGGCTGAACGGCAAGACCGGTACATCCAGGTAGAGGAATTCGTCGAAGGGCGCGAGTTCGCCCTGGAAGGAATTGTGACTGCGGGCCGATTACAGACCCTTGCCATTTTCGATAAGCCCGATCCCTTGGACGGACCCTACTTTGAGGAGACGATCTATGTGACGCCGTCGCGCGAGCCGGATCAGCAGCGCCTGATCGATGCCACGCAGCGCGCCATCACCGGGCTTGGGCTCACTCATGGGCCCATCCACGCGGAAATGCGCCTCAATCACGCCGGGGTATGGATGCTGGAGGTGGCGGCCCGGCCGATTGGCGGACTCTGCGCCCGCGCCCTGCGTTTCGATGGAGGCGCTGTAAGTCTGGAGGAATTGATTCTGCGCCACGCCCTCGGAGAAGACGTCGGCGGGTTGAGACGGGAGGGCGCTGCCTCCGGGGTGATGATGATACCCATCCCGCAGAGCGGAATCTATCGTGGTGTTCAGGGCGTAGCGAAGGCGGCAGCTATCGCGGAAGTGGTGATTACCGCCAAGGAGGGCCAGCATCTGCTGCGGCTTCCGGAAGGCAGCAGCTACTTGGGTTTCCTGTTTTCGCGCCGCTCAACTCCGGGTGAAGTAGAGGATGATTTGCGGCGGGCGCACGCAGAACTTCAGTTCGATATAGCCAGGCATCTGGCTGTGGTGCGCTAAGGGTCGGGCTAACTCTTGGATTTCGGCGCCACGTAGCCCGGCGGCAGGGCAGCGCCTTCGCCGAAGAAATAATCGTCCATCTGTTTCAGAATGAATTCCTGAGACTCCGGAGTGCCCAGATTCAGGCGGTATTCATTCATGATCATCTTCATCTGCTCGAGCCACAACTTCCAGGCCTCCTTCGACACGTTTTCGTAGATCTTCTGGCCAAGCGGATGTCCATCGAAAGGCGGTTCATCGAGGCCCGGCATTTCCTTTCCGAACTTGACGCACATCACCTTGTGGCCGCTGGCGTTTTCTTCCGGCCGCATCGGAATTCCACTGCTTCCACATCCCATGAATTGCTCCCCGAAACCGATTCTAAGATTTCAGGATAGCATCCGTTGCAGATTGGCCCCCATGCAAATACTCAGAGAGCTTGAATGGCCTGTTTGCGCCCTTTTCAAGCTGCCGGGTGACGGCGCGTTGATACCGTTTCAGAGCCTGGCGCTTCGCGCCCGGCCCCATCTCGCAGCTCTCTATGTCGAGCAGCAAGTCCACTTCCCACCGCTGGAAACAGTTGCGCTTCAATTTTCCCCGCAGCAATTCGCCGAGAAGGCGGTTAAAGCGCGTAGATACGACCTCGCTGGACAAAGTTTCTTCAACCATAACGAAACTTATCGACCAGAGAAATCCGGTTATTAGCAGTTAGTGCAAACGGGCCAGCCAGCGCTTTAAACGCTCGATCTGCGCCTCTACTTCCGTGCGGTCGTACGCTTCTGGTTCCAGGCGCAAATAGGTCTCGAAGTCACTTCTGGCGCCTTTGAATAGCTCCATCTGGGACCGGCACAGGCCCCTGTGCTTGTAAGCCTCGGCGGCAGAAGGTTCCGCCGTAATCAGCAGATCCAGGACAGCGGAAGTTTTTTGCGGATTCTGCTGTTTGAAGTAAACAGCCCGCAGGTTATTCAGCATGCGGATCGCGATATGCCGCTTACTGACAGGGAGTAGAACGGAGCTATCGGACGACACATCATAGCCGATCACCTGTTTGGCGAGTTCGAGGCATTCCTGCTCGAAGAGTAGCCTGCCGCTATTGAACGGATCAATGAAGGCGGAGAATTCTCCATCGTCATACTGAACCAGAAAGTGGCCGGGCAGGCCGATGCCGAAGACCGGGCGTTCCAGCCTGCGGCCTACCTCCATATAAAGTACGGCGAGAGAAATGGGAATTCCTGTGCGTTCCGTCAGCACTGTATTGAGGCAGCTGTTGGAGGCGCAGTAGTAGTCCTTCTCGTTGCCCCGGAATCCCAGTTCGTCCACCATGTAGTCGTTCAGGAGCCGCACGAAGTCTTCGCCGCCAGTTGCGTCGTCCACTCGCTCGCCGAGTTCGGCGGCGTGCGAATCGAGCAGGGCAATGTAGGGGGCTGCCTCCAGGTCCGGGTATTCTATGGTGGCTAGTTGTAAAGCGGCTACATCCAGCGAAACGTTTTCATTCCGGCCAGCGAGCAAGTCCAGGAGCTCGTCCATTCCGCAGTAGGATAGCACCGGGAGCGCTTCAAAGCTACTTCAGCGAGGTCTCGCGTAATTTGAGCAGCTGCCGTTCCTGCTCGGTAGGTTCGCGCGAACCAGTAATCAGGCGCGCCCCGCGGTTATATGTCAGGTAGCTGAAGCCCCAGCGGATGAAGACCAGAATCCGGTTTTGAAAATTAACCAGGTACATCAGGTGGACAAACAGCCATAGCAGCCACGCGACCACGCCGCTGAATTTGAAGCCGGCAATTTCGGCCACGGCGGCCGCCCGGCCGATAACCGCCAGATTCCCCTTGTTCAGATATTGGAACGGCTTCACCGCTTTGCCTTCCAGCCGGCTCTTGATCGCACGGGCAACATAGCTGCCTCCCTGCATAGCCGTCGGTGCCACACCCGGCAGTGACTTCCCGTCTGCATCGCGGAAGTTCGCCAGATCGCCGATCACGAAGACTTCCGGATGCCCCGGGATCGTGCAGTCGGAACTGACCATGATGCGCTTGCCCCGGTCCAGTTCCAGGCCCATGCGCTCGGCGAGTACACCTCCGAACGCGGAGCCTTGCACTCCGGCCGCCCACAAGACCGTACGCGAATCGATGCGTTCGTCTCCGCGTTCACAGTGCAGGGTAACGCCGTGCTCGTCAATCCCTGTCACACGAACGCCGGTTCGGGTGCGCACCCCGAGTTTGATCAGCGCCTTCTCCGCAGCTGCGGACAAGCTGGGATCGAAGGGAGGAAGCACGCGAGGGGATCCTTCGAGCAGAAGGATGCGCGCTTCCGCCGGCTTGATTGAACGGAAGTCGTGCTTGAGAACATCGTTCGCAATCTCGCCCAGGGCGCCGGCCAGCTCCACTCCGGTCGGACCCGCACCTACGACGATGAAGGTCAACCAGGCGCGGCGGGTCTCTGGGTCGTGTTCCAGTTCGGCGGCTTCGAATGCGTAGAGAATCTTGTGGCGGATGCGTGTGGCGTCCTCGATGCTTTTCAACCCCGGAGCGACTTGTTCCCACGAAGGGTTCCCGAAATAATGGTTTTCGGCGCCTGTCGCAACCACCAGAGTGTCGTAGGGGATCTCCGCGTCGGATAGGATCAATTTCCGGGCCGCGGGGTCAATATCGACAGCCTCAGCCAGCAGGACCTGCGTGTTCTTGTTTTCGCTCAATACTGCACGCAGCGGTGCGGCAATCTCGCTAGGGCCGAGCGACCCGGTGGCTGTCTGATAGAGAAGCGGCTGAAAAAGATGAAAATTGCGGCGATCTACGAGGGTGACTTCTACCGGCGCTTTCCCCAACGCCTTCGCCACATAGAGTCCTCCAAATCCACCGCCAAGGATGACGACCCGGTGTGCCATACCTCTATTTTAAGGTCGGCCGCGCTTAGGGGCACTAAAATTTCGGCCAGAATGTTAGCCGCGGCTGGTGGCCGGCTCCATGCCGGATCTGCGGAGAAGCAGAAATTCCGTGAGATTTTCCTTTGTGAGAAGGCCCAGCAGACGCTCCTCCTCCATTACCAGCGCGCAGGAGCCGGCCTGCAGCACGAGGGGCATCGCTTCGGCAAGATCCATGTCCGGCGCGATCTTCGTGAAGTTGCGGTCCATTACTCCAGCCACATAAGCTTCCGGGCCCTGGTTAGCCATCCCGTGCAGCAGGGCGTTGCGGCCCAGTAACCCAATCACCTGTTCTCCCAGCACTACTGGAAAGTCCTGCTGCGAGGTAGAAAGCAGCAGGTTGGCCGCATCGCGAATCGAGTTGCCGTGAGAAAGAGTATGGAATTCTGTAATCATTGCCGCCCGGACCGGAATGCCTTGTGTGAGTGCGCGGCCGATGACTGTAGCGTTTTCCTGTTCCGCGCCCAGGTAGACAAAGATGGCAATGAACATGAGAAAATACTGGCCGCTGAGAAGGCCCGTGAAAAGCATGGAGATGGCCAGGAACCGGCCTGCCGCCGATGCGATTCGCGTCGCGTCCTGCAAGGAACGGGAACGCGCGAGGAAGGCTCGCAGAGCCCTGCCGCCGTCCATCGGGAAGGCGGGTATCAGGTTGAACAGTCCAAGGATCAGGTTGCCCAACATGATTCTTTCCCAGATATTCGCATTCGAAGTATTAGTGAATGCGTCCATTTTGATCGCATGGCCTGTGAAGTGGAGGGCCAGCCAGAGAACCGCCGCGATGGCGAAATTCACCATCGGACCGGTGAGGGAGATCCACAGTTCCGCGGCGGGCGGGGGATTCTGCTCCATGACCGAAACGCCACCAATGGGGTACATGACGATTTCTTTTGTCTTGATTCCAAACCGGCGGGAAACCATCACGTGCCCGATTTCATGCAACAAGACCGACGCGAACAGAGCCACGATATAGGCTGCATTGACCATCGACGACTGGCCGCCGCCCAGGCCCGTAGCCAGGATGAACACAATGAGCAGCAGGAAGGTGAAATGGAGGCGTATCGGGATGCCGAACATCCGAAAGGAACCCGCCGTACCGGATGCTGCGGGATTTGGTTTCCCGGCGGAGGAATCGAACTGGGGGGAAGAAGGCTGCATCTGGGCCTGTCTGTATTTGAAGATAGCAGGGCGGACCTAGGATTGCATTCTTATCTGTGAAAGCGGCTCATCATCCACAAAGCGGCCGTAGTGCGGCCGGTCCGCGGCGCTCTGATGCCGATAGGTGCGCAGCACTTCCCCGTGGAAGACCAGAAATACGCCGGGCATTTGAAAACCGTCTCCTACCAGGCGGCCGATTCCATGTTTTTTTAGCACCGCGGCCTGGAAACCGCGCAGCAGTACCTTGGGGCCAAACAGATTCATCAGGCTGCCGCGCCCCAACCCAAAGGCTCGATAGAGCGCCTGATTGGGATCGCTGATCCGCGGCACGTCGTGCAATCCATAATGTTGAAAATACTTCGCGGCGTGCTCCTCACTACCCATGTGAATCAATACCACCCGGGCGCCGGTCGCCTCGATACCTCGACGCTGTTCGGAGATATCAGAGAGCGCCTCGCGGCAAAACGTGCAACCGGAATGCCGCAGAAAAACCAGTAAAACCGGCGATGTTCGCGACAATTCAGCAATGGTGGCGCCGCTCTGCACCTTCGTCCGAAGGGCGAACTGAAGCACTTCCGGTGCGAGAGCCCTCCGGCTTCCAAGGTACGACCGGTAGGCGCCGGTGAGGATCAGCGCGAACGGAATCCACCAGATCAGATCGTTGGTCACCGGCACCCAACCAGCCCTCCACGGCAACCTCCCATGGATGGCTGCGTTCGCAAAGCCGATCGGCCCCAGAACTTTTCCGAGAAGTCCGGCTAGTACGACGGGCCAATGACGAAAGGGGTCGGTTGCGGCTATGGCGTACGCAACTCCGTAGACTCCTACAATCATCCCGATGCATTGCCAAAGCTCCAGGTAGTTCGGCGCGGGCATCCCAGCCCATTGAAAGGGATGCGCCGGAAAGAGAATTACGTACGTTCCCCAGCAGACATTGTAAAGAGCTGCTGCCCACAGAACGTACTTCATCCACGTGGAAGGTTTAGTCCGGTTCATCGGTCCTATTCTATTTGGATGCCCGCCGATTCCGCCGGGCGCAATTTTCTTCCATCGAAACCTTTGAAATCTTGGGCGAATCATACCCTCTGACGATGCAAATTGACTTTACTGCGCAGGGTATTCATTTGCCGGAGATTGATCTCTGGCTCGATGCCCAGCAAACCTGCGCGAATTCCTGGATCTCCCATGGTCATAGCGATCACGCGCGCGGGATGCATTGCAGGGTGATCGGTACGTCAGCTACGCTCCGCATCTATCGCCTGCGATGGCCGGCCGATAATGACACACCGCAAGAACTGCAATCTCTGGACTATGGACAGTCGATGGACTTTCACGGCGCCCGATTGACCGCCTATCCGGCGAGCCATATCGTCGGCGCCGCCCAGCTCCTGGTGGAATGGCGTGGTGAGCGAATAGTCTATACGGGCGATATCAAACTGCGGCCGCCCATTTGCGGTTCCTCCACGGAAGTAATTCCGTGCCACCGGCTGATCATTGAATCGACCTTTGGACTGCCCATCTACCGCTTCCTGGGACGCGAAGAAGCTTGTCAGCGGATTGCCTCGTTCGCAGCGGCCAGTCTGGCCGAAGGCAGCACGCCGGTTTTTATCGGCTATCCACTAGGACGCGGCCAGGAGATTGTTTTCGCGTTGTGCCAGGCGGGCATTCCGGTGGCAGTGCATGGTTCCATCGCGCGAATGATTCCCGTTTACGAAGCGGCCGGTTACGCCTTTCCCGGATGGGTACCGTACGCCGCCAAGGACACGGCGGGCAAAGCGCTGGTAGTTGTGCCGAACTTCCGCGCTACTTTAGAGGCCAGCGGCCGGAACACCAGGTCCGCGTATGTTTCCGGCTGGGCCGCTTTGGACAACGCGCGGGCCCGTGCCGGAGCCGAAGAGCTGATTCCCTATTCCGACCACGCCGATTTTGACGAACTGCTGGCGATCGTGCAGCAGTCCGGCGCGACGGAAGTAGCCGTGGTGCACGGTTACACCGAGGCCTTTGCGAACATTCTGAATGCCCGCGGTGTTCGCGCCAGCGCTCCCCGTGCCCTTGCCGCCCGCGCGGAAGAGGAGCTTCCAGGAGCCTGATGGATAACCTTGCGGCGGCGTGTGAGCAGGTGGCCGGATACTCATCGCGGCTGCGAAAAATCGCCGCACTGGCCAGCTATTTCAGGACACTCTCTGACATAGACCTGGAACGCGCGGTGCGTTTTCTAGCGTCCGGTCCCATCGCGGTGGATAGCGGCAAGAAATTTTCGGTCGGCTCCGCTACCCTGCGGGAAGCCGTGCTGCAGGTCTCCGGGTGGCCGCCGGATATTGCCGCCCTCTGTTACCGCGAGGTGGGCGACAGCGGGGAAACCATCGGATTACTGGTGCGGGGGAAAACGGCCTGCGAGGCACTAACCCTGGCCGCCGCCGAAATCTATTACGCAAGGCTCTATAAGGCTCGTCGCACCGCCGAGAAGGTGCAGCTATTGCAGGAGGTGTTCTCGAAGTACCGGCCGCTAACGATCAAGTATTTTGTGAAGATCATTACCGGAAACCTGCGCATCGGTTTGCAAAGCAAAATGGTGGAAGAGGCCGTAGCGCTGGCAACCGGCACGCCTCATGAGGCAGTCCGGCAGGCGAACAATCGCTCCGGCGATCTGGCCGCTATCGCAAAGGCTGCGCGCCGCGGCACGCTGCACGAGATTGAGGCGCGGCTCTTCCATCCCATGGATTTCATGCTGGCGAAGCCGCTGGAAGCTTTGTCCGATCTGGCGGATCCGGAAAACTGGTGGGTGGAAGATAAGTTCGACGGCATCCGCTCGCAAGTCCACGTGGATAGCGGCCGCGTGATGATTTTCAGCCGGGGCATGGAAGAAGTGACAGAAGCGTTCCCGGAAATTGCCTTAGCAATGCAGTCAGTAGAGGGTCGCGCCGTGTTCGACGGCGAGCTTCTGGCCTGGCGCGACCGGCGGGCGCTGGCCTTCACAGTGCTGCAACAGCGGATCGCGCGGAAGAAGGTTACTCCCGCCATCCAGGCTGAGATCCCGGTGGTCTTTGTGGCGTACGATTTGCTGTATCGCGACGGCAAAATGCTGGTGGACGTTCCGATTGAAGAGCGCCGGGCCCTGCTGGAGACTGCTCTGCATCATTTGCCCCCGTTGCTGGTCTCGTCGCAATCCCTTGCCAAATCGACAGACGATATCGACTACTTTTTTGAGCAGGCGCGCGCGCGGGGAAACGAAGGGCTGGTCCTCAAACGCTTCGGCAGCATTTATGAGCCGGGACGGCGCAGCGGCGCCTGGCAGAAGGCAAAGCGTCCTTACGGCACATTGGACGTGGTGGTAACGGCAGCCGAACAGGGACATGGACGGCGTGCCACCGTCTTATCCGACTACACCTTCGCCGTGCGCGCCGGCGGCCAGTTCGTCAACGTCGGGAAAGCTTATTCCGGATTAACGGACCAGGAGATCCGGGAACTGACACGCATCTTCCGGTCGTCGGCAACCGATCGTTTTGGCCGAATCACTCTGGTTAGGCCTGAAGTGGTCTTGGAGGTGGCATTTGACGGAGTGCAGAAAAGCCCCCGTCACAAAAGCGGTTATGCACTGCGGTTCCCGCGGATCCTGCGCTGGCGGCAGGATAAGTCTCCGGCTGACTGCGACGACATAGAGCATGTGAGGGCGCTGTATGAGGCCTCCCTGGCCGGTCCGGCATGAAGCTGTATCCGGCACTCGACTCCTGGTTCACGCAATCGTTTCCGGCCATGACGGAAATCCAGCGGAAGGCCCTGCCTCACACGCTGGCGGGAGAAAACACCTTGATTTTGGCGCCCACGGGCAGCGGGAAGACGCTCTCTGCGTTTCTGTCCTGCCTGTCGGGCCTGGCGTCCCGTGCCCAGGCGGAAGGGCTGCCCAATGCAGTCTGTGCCGTTTATATCACTCCGCTGAAATCTCTGGGGCGGGATATTCACCGCAACCTGGAACAGCCCCTTGCGGCAATCAACGCCAGCCTCGATCCGCGCCGCCAAATTCGAATGGAGGTACGCACCGGCGATACCGATCTGGCCGCGCGCGGCAAACAGCAGAGGCACCGGCCGCACCTGCTGTTGACGACGCCCGAAAGTCTCAGTGCGCTGCTTTCGCAGAAGGGTTGGGCAGACGGCTTTGCGCCCACGTGCGTGATTGTCGACGAGGTGCACGCCCTGGCCGAAAGCAAGCGCGGGTCGCTGCTTGCACTGACTCTGGAGCGCCTGGAAGCGAAGAATGGCGGGCCTCTCCAAAGGATCGGGCTGTCCGCCACGGCTTGGCCCGCGGATGTGGCTTCGCGCCTGCTCTGTGGCGCGCGCCTTTGCAAGGTCACTTCAGTGGATGTCCGCAAGGCTCACCGGCTGGAGATCTCCGTTCCGGCGGACGGCTTCAGTTTGCCTCCCGCGGGATACAACCCCTATCGGGTGGCGCAGCCCGTTGCCGATTTGGTGGAGACCGCGCAATGCAGCCTGGTATTCGTTGCGACCAGGTCGGCCGCGGAGCGCCTCGGACTGGCTCTGAAGATTTTGCTGCCGGACTTTGACGAGCGAATTGGTGTTCATCATTCCTCCATTGACCGTGGCAGCCGGCTCGCAATCGAAGCCGGGCTGGCAGACGGAACCATGAAAGCCGTGGTGTGTTCCAGCAGCCTGGAACTGGGCGTCGATTTTCAAAGCGTAGACCGGGTGCTGCTGGTGGGAACACCGCGTGGGGTCAGCCGCACGCTACAACGCCTGGGTCGCAGCGGCCACCGCGTGGACGGTGTCGCCGATGGTTCGCTGGTGCCGTTGAGCTTGCCAGACGTGATGCAGGCCGTTGCCTTGCGTCGAGCCGCGGAGCAGGGGAGGCTTGATGCGCTACGTGTCCCTTGTGCCCCGTTGGATGTTCTGGCGCAGGGTTTGCTCGGGATGAGTATTGAACGCTCGTGGAATCTGGATGCTGCCTTCGAGCTGATCCGCCGCAGCGGCCCCTATGAGCAATTGAGCCGTGGTGATTTTGACTCGGTGATCGAATATCTCAGCGGCGGCGGCAAGGTGCTGGGCCCATACGGCACCTACGGAAAGATCGTGGTCGAAAATGGTGAATTTCGCGTGGCCTCGCAAAAAGTAGCACGGCAATACTACATGAATGTGGGAACCATCAGTGACGATTACAAGGTAAAGGTCGTCAGCCGGGGCAACAGGAAACTCGGCGAGGTAGAAGAACAATTCATCGCATCGCTGCAGCCTGGCGAAGCGTTCACCATCGGAGGCAAAGTGGTGGCCGTGGAGCGGCTGCATCAGAACACCGCGGTTGTGAAACCAGCTGAAGGACAACGAATCCAAACGCCTCGCTGGATGGGCGCGAAGATGCCTCTCACCGCGCGGCTGGCCGCCGAAGAGCTTGCGCTGCGCCGCGACCTGCGCAGCGCCTGGGAGACCGGTGGGCGTGAAGCCTGCAGCCGGATTCTGGAAGAGCAGTGGAAGGTGGAGCCGGCCGTGATCAGGCGCATGCTTACCTTCCTGGAGCGCCAGAACCGCGCCGCGCCGATTCCCGTGGATTCACCGCTGCAAGTAGAACGGGTGCGGGAAGGAAGATCGCGTCTGATTCTGTTTCACGTTGTCGCGGGGCGGGCCATCAACCGATCCCTGGCTTGGGTGGTGGGTCATCGGCTGGGAAGCGTGGGAAGCATTGTTGCCAACCATGACGACCATAGCTTTCTGCTCTCCATCGGCCATCGCAATGCACCGGACGAGGCCAGGTTGCGCGCCTGCTTTGACCCCACCGACTTCCAAAAGGATCTGCGAAGCATGCTGGAGCAGAGCGAGATGTTGGGCAGAAGCTTCCGTCCAGTGGCGGAGACAGGACAACTCATCCAGAAGCGGACTTACCTTGGCACGAATTCACCCAAAGCGTCGAGCTGGAACGGATCGCTGCTTTATACGACGCTCCTCAAGCACGAGCCCGACCATCCGCTGCTGCGGGAGGCCGTGCGCGAAGTGATGTTCGATCTGATGGACGTGGATCGCGCCGCCGAGCAGGCTGCGCGAATCTTCCAGTCCCCCTGGGAGGTATTCGATTTGGAACGGCCGTCACCCTTCGCGCTGCCCCTGTTTGCCGCATTCAGCCGTGAAACACTGCTGGCGCAGGATCCCGAGAAGGCCTTGGATGAAATGGTGGCGGCGCTCTATGACAGCTGGGGGCCGGAAACAATTGCGTGAAGTTGAAATTTCGCCCGGTATTCTTGCGCACGCCAGCGGAGCGCTGATTCTGCGCGAACTGCGCACTATCCTGGTGGCCGACGTTCACATGGGGTACGGTTGGGCACAACGGCGCCGCGGACAACTGGGGCCGGTCCACGATGCCGGTGTGCAGCAAAGAGTCCAAGCCCTCATTGATGAGTTGAATCCCGCTACAGTGATCTTTCTCGGTGATGTAGTACATGCGCCGAGACCGTCGGCGCAGGAACGCGCGCTGGTGGAACAAACGCTGCAGGCCGTGGCCACGCGGGTGGAGATTATTGCCGTACGGGGAAACCATGACAGGTCATTCGCCCGCGACTACCCGGACCTCGGCATTCGCGTGGTGGAGCATTGGCAGGGCGCCGGGCTTCTTGCGATGCATGGCGACCACTTGCCGCTCGCGCCGCCGGAGGAGCGCCTGGTCATCGGGCACATTCATCCCGCCATTGGCGTGCGGGACGACGCTGGAGCAAGCCGGCGGATTCCCGCTTTTCTGGTGGGCGCGCGTGCCTTGGTGCTTCCCGCCTTCTCGCCGCTCGCTGCCGGATTCGATGTCTCCGAAGGGCTTCCGCGCGGCATCCGCAAGCTTTGCGGTCCGGGCGGCATTGAGGTGATTGCGGCCACCGGGAACCGCGCCGTCAGACTGCCGGCGCGCCTTTGATTGATTACTTCAGGTCTTGCTGCAGCGCTTGCAGGAAACTGGACAGCGTAGTCCGGTCCACGTCGTTGGCTTCGCCCAACACAAAGTAGTGCCCCTTGTAGAAAGCAAGTCCGTCCGAAGGCGGCCACCGCTGCAATACCTCGAGCGCGCTGGCGTCGTTACCCATATCGAAGACTCTCACGCGAATGCGCCCGTTGCCCCGGTAGCCGGCGTACAGCGCGCGCTTCAAGCCGGCGCGGCGAATGGAATCCGCGACTTCTTCGTTGGGAATCGCGCGCGTTTCTTCGAGGGTCCAGGCCCGCTGTACCTGGACGGGTAGTATCTCCTTGAGCGGATCGCTCTTGCCGCAGGAGATTGCAAACAGAGCGGCTGCAATAATCAGGTAGCGAGGCATGCCAGCCCATGATACAACCGAATGGTGCTTCTTACCCTGTACAACGACACTCCCTCGTCAACCGCCGCCGCCGAAGGCTTTCAGACACAGGATGTGTTGGAGAAGCTCAAAGTGCTGGACTCCCGCGCGCGCCGCAAAGGACTGACCGCGCTGCATCCTTCGCGCAACGCCCTGATTCCCCTGGGCATGGAAATCGACGGCAACGGCACGGTTACCAAGAACGCCTACGGCGTATTTAATCTCAGCTGGCAGGCGGCCACTCATAGCGAATGGCCGGAGGTGGTGGAGCGGGAATTAGACGAGATTAAACAAGGTATTCGCAGCGCCCACAAGATGCCGTTGAAATTCCTGATCTGGGCCGGCATGGGCGGGTCGGCCGAAGACAAATCGATGTACAACGCTGTTGGGTTGCTGAAGCGCGGTCCGCGCTGCTACGTGCTGGATTCCACTGACCCCGTGAAGCTGAAGTCGATTCTTGAGGACATGGAGAAACGCTCCGGGAAATCCATGGCCGAGACGTTGAAGAGCACTCTCATCGTGGGCATGGCCATGGGCATGACTTCCTATGAGCCTGTCGTCAATCTTGAGAAGCTGTCGGCGCTGTACACCAAATACAAAGTAGACGGCACCGCCAATTTTGTCTACATGACCTTGCCGGATTCACTTCTGGATCAGTTCGGCAGGCGGCAGGGCTATCGCAAGATTGAACTGCAGCTTGACAACGGAAACAGCACGGCCGGGCGTCACAGCGGCCCGCTCACGCGGGGAAGCTTATACCCACTCGGGCTGTCGGGTGTGGACCTGAAAGCCTGGGTTGCAGCCGCCATACTGCCCGACAGCGATATTCAAACCGCCTGGAAGCTCTCCGCATTCCTGAATGCCCAGGCAATGTCAGGCCGCAACAAAGTGACTCTGCTGCTGCCCAAGGCATGGGCCGGCGCAGCGCTGTGGACGAAGCAGGATTTTGAAGAGAGCTTGGGGAAACGGGAAGATTTCGGACTGAAAATCGTGATCGACGAGCGGCCGAAACTGGCAAATTACCGGTCCCCGAAGGACGGTTCGCAGGATCGTTGTTTCCTGGCGGTTCAGATCAAGGGCACTGCCCATGAAGAGGCGAAAAAGGTGGCGGCGCTGCGCCGCGCCGGCTACCCGGTAGCGGTTTTGACGCTGTCCAAGCCTGAGCTTTCCGCCTACATGCAATTGATTCACTACGCGGTCTTCGGCATCGGATTTCTGCAGGAGATGAATTTCGTTACGCAGCCCAGTGTCGAGCTGTACAAAGCGATTACGAATCGCCTGCACACCGAATCGCAGCAGGTGGGTGGCATCGACAGTACGCAGGAATGGATGAGCATGCTGAACTCGCCGTGCCGCGCCAAATGGCGCAATGCCTTGACGCTGCATTACGACCGGCTGCCCGAATGTGTCACCACGGAAGGGGACAGCGCGCCCGCTATTTACGCTGCCATCCTGAAAAGGTTAGTCTGCCGGCAGGCGATGCAATATGGCGAGTTGACGTTTTTTGGCGACCTCCGCTATAGTTTGCAAGGCAAAGCGGTGCGCAAGACGCTGGACCGGGCGGCCGAAAGCGTGTTCCGCGCCACCCTCAAGATGCCTGTCGATGTTTATGAAGGCCCGGCCATGAATCACTCCTATCATGAGATGGTGATCGGTCATGGCAAGGCGCTGTCCACGGTCCTGCTGTCTGAGAAGTCAGCCCGGATCGCCGCTGTGGGCTATACGGCGGACTATCATCGCGCTCAGTTTCTGGCCACCCAAATGGCCCTCGCCGAACGCGGACGCTTCGTTGTTGCCATCATTCTGAAAGACCTTGAAACGGCGACCCTGGCTGCTTTGGACGATTTCTTCCATCAGACATCAGTTTTGCTACGAGCCCGCAAAGCGCAGTGATAGGATCGACAGTGTGGGTAAATACAAAGTGGCACGCGGGAAAAAGCGCGGCGTCTCGCCAAGAGCGCAAGGCGCAATCCCGTGCCTGGTACTGATTTTTATTGGATTTCTGATGGTTGCCGTTGTTTTCTATTACGGCATGAAAGCGAATTGAGTTCCCATTGCAAAAGTTCACCAACCGAAGAGAAAATCGCGAACCGGATGAGATGCGTCCGGTCCGCCTGATTACAAACTATCTGCTCACCGCCGAAGGCTCGGCCATCATCGAGGTGGGGAATACCCGCGTTCTTTGCGCGAGTTCGATAGAGGAGTCAGTCCCGCCATTTGTGCGCGGCAGCGGCAAGGGCTGGGTTACGGCTGAGTATTCCATGCTGCCGCGAGCCACCGCTACTCGCACTCCGCGGGAGATTGTGAAGGGCCGCCCGACCGGCCGGACGTTGGAAATCCAACGGCTGATTGGCCGCTCGCTGCGAACCGCGGTGGATCTGCAGGCGCTGGGCGAGCGCAGCATTCTTATCGACTGCGACGTCCTGCAGGCCGACGGCGGCACGCGCTGCGCTTCGGTTACCGGCGCTTATGTCGCCCTGGTGATGGCCTTGCGGAAACTGGTGTCCTTCGGCAAACTGAAGACGATTCCGATCAAGGATTTTGTCGCTGCGACCAGTGTCGGTGTGGTGCGCGGCGAGGTAATGCTCGATCTGAACTACGAAGAGGACTCGCAGGCCGAAGTCGACATGAACGTAGTGATGACCGGTTCTGGCCAGTTTGTGGAACTGCAGGCAACCGCCGAGAAGACGCCGTTCAACGATACGCAACTGCTGTCGATGATCGCGCTGGCCTCGCGCGGAGTTCGCGATTTGATCGAGATTCAGAAGGAAGCACTGGCGCAGAAGTGAAGCTTTACGGCGCGACCACGAATCAGGGAAAACTGCGGGAGTTTGACGCGGAAGCGCTGCCTGGACTGGCATCGATCGATCCGCCCGAGGAAACGGGCCAGACGTTCGAAGACAACGCCATTCAAAAGGCTCTCCACTACAGCGGTTTCACTACGGGGTATGTATTCGCCGATGATTCCGGACTTGCCGTCGATGCGTTGGACGGTGCTCCCGGCGTCTACTCGGCACGCTACGCGGGTCCCGATGCGAATTCGGAAGCGAACAACCGGCTTGTCCTGGAACGAATGAACGGGATCGCGAATCGACGCGCACGATTCGTTTCGGTAATCGCCCTCGCACGCCAGGGACGGCTGATCCAGACGTTTCGGGGCGAGGTAGAAGGCGAGCTTCTCGAAACTCCGAGAGGAACCGGCGGCTTCGGTTACGATCCGCTGTTCTACTATCCCGGCTTCGGATGCACCTTCGGCGAAGCGACGCTCGCGCAGAAGCAAACGGTGAGCCACAGGGCGAGGGCACTCGCCGCCATGCGCGAATATTTGCAGGGAAGGAATGAATCCGCTTCAGATTCTGCAGAATGAGATCGTCACCTGCCGGCGATGCGCGCGGTTAGTCGAACACTGCACGGAGGTCGCACAGGTAAAGCGGCGCGCGTACCGCGAGTGGGATTACTGGGGCAAGCCGGTCCCATCCTTTGGAGACCCGAACGCGCGCGTAGTGATCATCGGACTGGCTCCCGGTGCCCACGGCGCAAATCGCACGGGGCGTGTCTTCACGGGCGACAGTTCCGGAGACTACCTCTACCGCGCGCTGCATGCCGCTGGCTTTGCCAGTCAACCGGAGAGCCGGTCCCTCGACGATGGCCTGAAGCTCAGCGACGTATACATCGCCGCCTCCGTGCGCTGCGCTCCGCCGGACAACAAACCCACTACGGAAGAGGTTGCCCGCTGCCGCCCTTTTCTGGAGCGCGAACTGCTGCTGCTGAGGAACTTGAAAGTCGTCGTGGCGCTGGGGAAGCTTGCCTTCGACAACTACCTCGCTATTCTGAAGGACCAGGGAATCATCCGCTCGCGCGCTCCATTCGTCTTCGGTCACAACAAGGCTTTTAGAATTGAAAACCACCCGCTGGTGCTGCTCAGCTCGTATCATCCCAGCCAGCAGAATACGTCCACGGGGAAGCTGACGCACCGCATGCTGCTGGACGTATTTGAAAAGGCCGCGGTGTTGTGTGCAGAATAGTCAATGGCAACTATGCGACG
>JBDUEM010000092.1:0-25588 GCA_040002435.1 Bryobacteraceae bacterium | reverse complement strand
GGCGAAGTTAATTTGGCGCGCAAGATGGAGCGCGGTAAGCTCCGCATGCAGAAGTCTATTAGCCGTTCCCCGCTGATACAGAATATAGTTCTGGAAATGGCGGAGCAGATCAAGAAGGGCGTCGAGGAACTCGATAACCTGGTGGATCTCGGTGGAGTCGATATCGAGGAAGGAAGTCCCGCCGACAATAAGCGCCGCGCCGAGGCCAGGCAGCATTTTACCGAGATCATTTCGTCGTCGAAGAAACAGATACAAATGTCGGAGAAGGCGAATGCCGTTGCTCCGGCGAACAAGAAACTGCGCAAGCGTGCTATGGGCAAACTGGCCCGAGCCCGCGTGGAGACGTCCCGCGCCATTCGCAGCACTCATTTCCTCAACGTCCGCTGGAAACAGTTCGGTAAAGAACTGGATCGCGCCGCGGAGGAGATGAACCATCTGGACATCGAGTTGAAGAAACTCGAGGACAAACGTTCAGCGACTCTCCAGGCGCGGATCCGTGAACTCAAGCGCGAGATTCGCAAGCGCGAGGTCACTGTCGGCGCCACGGTCACGGAGCTAAAACACACTCTTACCGTAATTCGTCACGGTGAATTGGAAGCGGAGCGCGCCAAAAAAGACTTGGTTGAGGCGAACCTCCGCCTGGTCGTATCCGTCGCCAAGAAATACGTGAACCGGGGTTTGCACTTGCTGGACCTCATCCAGGAAGGCAACATCGGACTCATGCGGGCGGCGGACAAGTTCGAATACCGGCGTGGTTACAAGTTCTCCACCTATGCAACGTGGTGGATTCGCCAGGCCATTACCCGCGCCATTGCGGACCAGTCCCGCACCATTCGCATTCCGGTCCACATGAACGAAAGCATGAACAAGTTCCTGCGAGCCACCCGCGAGCTGGAGAAGGAACTCGGCCGTGCTCCTACAAATGAAGAAATTAGCCGCCGGATGGACATTCCGGTGGAAAAGGTCCAGAAGCTAAAGACGATTTCTCGCGATCCTGTCTCCCTGGAAACCCCAGTCGGACGGGACGGCGAGTCTGCTCTGGGCGATCTGATCGAAGACCGCTGGGTAGGCTCCCCCGTCGATGCCGTCATCGACTCTAACGTACGGGATGAGACCGCCAATATCCTTAAGACGCTATCGCCGAAGGAAGAGAAGGTAATCCGCCTTCGTTTCGGGATCGGCTGTGAGCGGGAGCATACCTTGGAAGAGATCGGACAGGAGTTCGACGTCACCCGGGAGCGCATCCGCCAGATCGAAGCCAAGGCTTTGCGCCAACTCCGTTCGCCGGAACGCGCCCGTCACCTCCGCGCACTGCTCGCCGCGCGTTAAGCACCAATTTCTCCCTGTGATACCTAAGGCCGGAACGAAAGTTCCGGCCTTTTTTGCGGTGTGCACACGACTCACACCTGAGGTTTTACTGGCCATTTCTGTCTGCCGTGGAAAACAGCAATCAACTCCAGACGCCCGCCTCGCACGCGGTAAGGAATAAGGTACGGAGTTTCCGGCACCACCAGCTCACACGTTCCAACTATCCTTCCAGGTGTCCCCATCGCTGGCTGCGTCTCGAGCAGATCGATCGCCTGAAGAATGCGCGCCGCGATGAGAGTAGCATTCTTTTCAAATTCCTTCTGCACGTAAGTTTTCAAACCGGCCGGGTGCCCAATGGCTCGGCGCTGGCTCAACCGCTGGTGGTCATGCTGGTCAACGCCGCCGGTGTATCCCGGGCCAACAAAACAGTGGTCTCCAAATCGTGCAAAATAATGGCAGCTTGAATGGAGGGGCGCGCGTCATCAGCAGCTTCCAGAACGGACCATCACGCACTCGGTCGCGCCCAACATCAACGCGCAAGGCCTGCTCACCGCGGCTGCGAACGACGATATCGAACTGGCTTCCGTCACTTTCGCACTCAATGCCGCCGCTACGGATGGCGCCAATACCTCCACTACGGCGGTCCCGGTCAAAAAAAATCGACTTGCGTTGCCTTCACAGCCACAGGATCAGTTGCCGAATGCCAGCAGTCAAGAGCGAAGAGGGTTAGGGGAGGATCGTGGTTCCTTTGTGAACAGCAGCCAAAGCCCGGTCCATAGTCGCTAAGGTGCCACCGTGTTTCCGCGCCAACAAGACAAGGTAGGCATCAGTGACCTGTCGATGCCCGCCAATTCCTGTTATCGGCATGTCGAGATAAGAAACGTCGTCGGGCCAAAATTCGTGCCGCGGCAGGGAGGCAATGGCTTCCAGCAGAAGCTTTGCGGATTCCGCCGTCGCCTCCACACCCGCCCGCAGGTGGAAACGGAAAAGAGCGCCTTGCGTGATGGGGCATGTGGCAAACCGGTGCCCTTTGAGGAACCACGCCGCCGCGCGCGCGTTTAGGCTGTGTTCGGGTGTCGCCAGTGCGATGAGGATATTGGAATCAAGCAGGTAAACTCTACTCTTCATCATCGAGAGCCTTGACGTCCTCGGTGGTAACCGGCCGGGCGCAACGGAAAGTCGGGAAACCGTAATCACTCATCTGGATGGCTGCGCCTTTCCCCCCCTTCGACGATTGCAGAATGAGATCGCCAACCACTCGTCCGAGGCTGCGGTTCTGATCCCGGGCGATGGCCTTGGCGATGTAGTAGGCTTCATCGGAAATATCAAGGGTTGTTCGCATAACAACACAATAGCATACACGCACAAAACCCAGACAGATAGAAGAGCACTCCGTTTCTTCTAGATCATCTGGAACTCTCGCGTGCCTTCAGAGACTTTGTGGCAATTGAGGTAGCTTGGTTCTGACTGAAAGTCGGCGCGCTCCGCGGATTCCACGTCTGCGGCAAACATCGCCTACACGGAACTGCTCTTCAACGCCGGCCTCAGCGGGAACAGCGCCTGCCTCATCCATTACGATCAATCGGGCGGCGTCATTTACCTCGGTGACGATACCGCCCCCACCTGGGTCGACTCCGGCGCACCCGGCTCCACCGGCACTCTCCAGAACAGCCAGTGCTCCGTCAACCTGGCGGCGTCCACCGTCACCACCAGCGGAGCCAACCTCACGCTCTCTGTCGCCGTATCCTTCTCGCCTTCGTTTAACGGACTCAAGAACATTTACACCCAAGCCGGCACGGACACCCTGAACAGCGGCTGGCAGACCGTCGGCTCCTGGACGGTCCCCGGTTCCACGGGGGCCATCTCCGTCGCCACCACTCCCTCCACTGCCACGCTGGGACCAACCCAGACCCAGCAGTTCCTCGCCACCGTCACCGGCGATCCCAACAATTCGGTGAACTGGACCGTCACGCCCGCCGGAATCGGAAGCATTAGCAACACGGGCCTCTACACCGCTCCGCCTGCGGTCAGCGCGCAGCAAGTAGTCACCATCCGCGCCACTAGCACCGCCGATCCCACCAAATCGGCAACTGCCGCCCTCACTCTCACGCCGCCCCCAGCCGGACCGCGTCCCATCACCATCTACAACACCGGAGTTTTCTCCCCCGGAGTCCTGGCCAATAGCACCGTGCCCGATCCTCACTACCGGTTGGCCTCCAGTCCCGACCCGGCCTTCCCCGGTCCCAACGCCTTCCTTCCAGGTGACGGTTACCCCATCGGAGGTCCCTGGATCGCTTATGGCGGCCTTTCAAGCTGGATTTCGCCGCAGATCGCAGCCGCTAACGGAAACGCACAGGGAGCCTATACTTACCGCACGACATTCGATCTGACAGGCCTCAACCCGGCCACCGCCACCCTTACGGGCCGGCTCGCATCGGCGGGATTAGGGGCCATCCGGCTCAACAACACCACCATGGGGCCAGCGAGTGTGTCCTTCAATTCCTGGACTTCCTTCACGCTGAGCAGCGGATTCTCCCCCGGCCTCAATACTCTGGATTTTGTCGTCACCAATGGCGGGACCGGCACGAACCCCACCGGCCTGCGCGTGGAGATCGGCGGAACAGCCTCACCGCTCACCACCGGCGTCAACCTCACCGTCGCTCCATCCACGCCTGCGGTGTACCCGTCGCAGACGCTGCAGTTCGCGGCCTCCGTCACGGGCAGCGCCAACACCGCCGTCACCTGGTCCGTCAGCCCGGCCGTTGGAACCATCAGCGCCAGCGGCGTCTATACCGCCCCGGCTGCCATCTCCAGTCAGCAGCTTGTCACCGTCCGCGCCACCAGCGTGGCCGATACCACCCGCTCCGCCGTCTCCTACGTAACCCTGAACCAGGCCCCCGGCGCGTTCTCCGCCATTCGCGTCAATGCTGGTGGAGGCGCCTATACCGACCCCCAAGGAAACCTCTGGAGCGCCGACTATGGCTACTCCGGCTCCGGCGGCGCAATGGGAACCGGCGCGGCCATCGCCGGCACCACCTCCGACCCCATCTACCAATCCACGCGCTACGGCGACACCACCTATACCTTCCCGGTACCCAACGGCAACTACACCGTCACGCTGAAATTCGACGAAAGTTACGGGCCGGTAGCCGGACAGCGCAGCTTTCACGTCTATCTCAACGGGACCATCGTGCTGCCTAACTTTGACGTCGCGGCCGCGGCCGGAGGAACCGACACCGCCGTGGACCGCACCTTCACTATCAACGTCACCGGCCATCAGATCGTCATCCAGACCGAAATCGTCAACATCAACGCCATCATCAGCGGAATCGAGATCGTTCAGAACTCCGGCGGTACGGATGTCCTCGTCAATGAACCTCCTGTCACCTTGATCCCTGGCCAGACGCAGCAATTCACCGCCACGGTTCTTGGGAACGCAAATACGGCGGTCAACTGGTCCATCAGCCCGGCTGGCTCCGGGACCATCTCGTCTACGGGCCTCTTCACTGCGCCCGCCAGCATCGCATCCCAGCAAATCGCCAGTGTGGTGGCAACCAGCGTGGGCGACCCCAGCCGTTCCGCATTGGTATTCGTGACCCTGAATCCGCCAGCCACCAGCTTCATCCCCATCCGCATCAAATGCGGCGGACCGGAGTACACCGATCCACAAGGAAAGCTCTGGCGCGCCGAGTATGGCTTGACTTACAGCAATGGCGGAACCGCCATCACGGGCTCGTTGGTCTCCGGCACTACCACGCCGCTGGTTTACAGTGCCGTGCGGTACGGCGACGCCAGCTATGACTTCGCTGTCCCGAACGGAACCTACAACGTGACGTTCAAGCTGGCCGAACTCTTCACCGGCGGTGCCGGCCGGACCACTAATTACGTGGTGAACGGGACAACCGTGCTGCCGGCCTTCGACATCGTAGTGAATGCTGGAGGAGCGAACAAGGCGATTGACCGCACGTTCCCCGTCACTGTAACCAACGGGCACATCGTCATCGGCGCATACTCCGTCAACCTCGGAACCATCATCAACGCCATCGAGATCACCCAGCCGCAACTGGTGAACATCACCATGACGCCCGGCGCGGTGGCCCTCACCGACGGCCAGGCCCAACAGTTCGTGGCCACCGTAACCGGAACCATCCTCTCCGATGGCACATACATCGCGCCGAGCACCGTGACCACAGCGCAAACGGTCGCTGTCATCGCCGCAAGCGCCGCGGATGCCACCAAGACGGCAACAGCCTCCGTCTCCCTGGTGCCCACCGTCCACGTCACCGTCGCCCCAACCAACCCCACGCTCTACAACGGGCAAACACAACAGTTCACTGCGACGGTCACGGGCGCAGCCAACACGGCCGTCACTTGGACCCTCGCGGGAGCCGGAACCATCAGCGCCGTCGGCCTCTACACCGCACCGGCCCTTATCGCCGCCGATCAAGCCGTCACCATAACCGCCACCAGTGCCGCCGACAGCACGAAATTCAGCAGCGCCTCTCTCCTTCTGCTCTCCATCGGACAGATCAGCACCATTGCGCCCACCTCAGCCCGCGCCGGCGACACAACCAGCATCACCATCACCGGCTTGAACACCTCCTTCGTGCAAGGAACCACGCAAGCGAACTTCGGCGCGGGAATCGCCGTGGGCGGAGCCGCCGAAGGCGCATTTGGCCCGGTCACCGTCACCAGCCCCAGCACCGCCATCGCCACGGTAGCCATCAGCCGCTCAACTACCTTGACCGCAAAGACCGTCACCATGAAGATGGGCACGCCGCAGGTCACGCTGGCCAATGCCCTGACGGTCACCGAAGCGTTGCCGCTCGTTACCCTGAACGCGCCCACGAACCTGTCGTTCACCAGCATCACGCCAACCACGGTCAGCGGCACGGTCCTGCCCTCCAACGCCTCAGTGACCATCAACGGAATCGGACCCTACACCGGCAGCTTCTCCGCACCGGTTCCGCTGGTGGAAGGCAACAACACCATCACCGCGGTGGCGACAACCTCCACCGGCCTGACCGGAACCGGCAGCATTCAGGTGACGCTCGACACTACGCCTCCGCGCGTGACCATCAACTCTCCCGCGCCAGGCTATGTAACCAGCGCGGCAGCAGTCACCGTCACCGGCACTGTGAACGATCTGGTGGTCGGCACGGTGAACGACCAGCAGGCAACCGTCACCGTCAATGGAGCCGCCGCGCAAGTGGCCAACCGCAGCTTCATCGCCGCGGACCGCCCGCTCAGCATGGGAGTCAACACAATCCAGGTAGTGGGCCGCGACCGTACCGGTAACAGCGCCACCGCCAGCGTCAGCGTCACCCGCATCGCGGCCATACAGCCGGAAGTCCGTGTAGTCTCCGGCAACAACCAGTCGGGCGCCATCCTCGTCACGCTGCCGCAGCCTCTGGTGATCACGCTTGTAGACGCAAACGGCATTCCGCAGCCCGGCCGTCCGGTGGTCTTCAAGGTAACGCAGGATAATGGGAGTGTGGATGGCGGCGCGGCTACGGTCAGCAGTTATCAGAACGGCGGCGGTACCAATCGGTCGTGGTGAATACCAATGCGCAAGGGCAGGCTAGCGTGCAGTGGAAACTGGGAGCCCGTTCGGGAGCTGGGATCAACCGCGTGGAAGCTTCGGCGGCCGGCTTCTCCGGCCCGGCCATGTTTAGCGCGACAGGAACACCAGCCGCTGCGGCGCAGATCAACGTGGATGCCGGCGCTGGACAGACCGGGGCAACCAGTACTGCGCTGGCGAAGCCGTTTGTAGTTGTAGTGACCGATAGCGGCTTTAATCGGTTGGACAATAAGCAGGTGACATTCACGGTTGTAAAGGGCGGCGGCAATATCGGCGGCGCTACTAGTGTTGCCGCGCTGACCGATAGTGATGGACGCGCCCTGGTGACCCTTACTCTCGGTCCTCTCGAAGGCATTGAGAATAACCAGGTCGAAGTCACGTTCACCGGAAACACAGGAGCGGTTGCGCGTTTCACGGCGACCGGCCGCATACCGGGTGATGCAAGCCAGACGAAGATCACGGGTGTGGTTGTTGATAACAGCAACATCCCGATTCCCGGTGCGACCGTTCGCCTCTACCGCCCATACCAGGGTGAAGTGAACAATGTGCCGGTCCAGGTGGGCGCTGCGGTGACGACCGATTCCCAGGGCCAGTTCACAATCCTATCCGCACCCGTGGGCAAGTTCAAGCTATTCGCGGATGGCAGCACGTCCCAGCGGCCCGGCCCGTGGCCCAGTCTGGAGTACGATCTGGTGACCATCGCGGGACATAACAACACGATCGGGATGCCGATTTATCTGCCGCAGCTTGATTCGGTGAACAAGCTGTGCGTTACGGATACGTCGGGCGGAACCTTGACATTGCCGCAAGTTCCAGGATTCTCGCTTACAGTGGCCCCAGGCTCAGCGACATTCCCTGGTGGAGCGCGGAACGGCTGCATCACGGTGACTCCAGTGCATATGGACAAGGTGCCCATGGTTCCGGGTTTCGGCCAGCAACCGCGCTTCGTCGTAACCATTCAGCCCGTTGGGACGACTTTCAACCCGGCAGCATCAATGTCAATCCCCAATGTGGACGGACTCAAGCCACGCGAAGTCACAGAGATGTACTCGTTCGATCACGACCTGAATGCGTTTGTGGCGATCGGAACGGCGGCTGTTAGCGAAGATGGTTCGGTGATCAAGAGCAGTCTCGGAGTTGGGGTAATGAAGGCCGGCTGGCATTGTTCAGGGCTGCCGGTCGCGACCGGGAATTGCGAAAATGTGACAGTCGAAATCGTGTCGGTCATTGACGATACGTCTAGTTTGACTGTTCCTGCTCCGATGGCGAAGCCCGTTAGTCTCACAATGCCTAGGCACGCGATCTCAACAGTTGCCGTTCGAACAGCCGATGTATCACCCTTTGGTCCGGTGATCGACATCGGTAAGATCGCGACACCGACCGCGCGGGGTATGCCAGGTTCCGGCACGTATACGTGGAGCAGTAGCAATTCGAGCGTGGCTCAAATTCAGAACTCCAACGGGTCAACGGCTACGGTCAGGGGAGTTTCCTACGGGGGGGCGACCATTACAGTCAATTACTCAGCGCCATCCGGGGCCCCCTCCAGCACGGGAATCACGATTACTGTAGGCAAACTGAAGATCGTCGAGCCTGTAACGACCCCTAGCCAAAACGGTTCCTTTGTATCTTCGGGAAATTCCACCATCGGGGACAACATTGATGCACACATCGTATCCACCGGGGTACCGGGCATCGATTCACAGGTGAACTGGCAGATCACGCCGTACGATGAGAACGCGGGGCCAACTAACCCGGCCTCTGCCCAGCACACACCCAGCGTGAGGTTCATTTCCTCGTCACTGGTGCCCACACTAGGTTCGTATGATCGGAATCTACCTGTGTCTCACACCGTGACCGCCAGCGTGAATTTCAATGGCGCGACCCTAACGGGCCAGATCCCTGTGAAGCAAGACCAGAAGGATATTATGCGGCAGGAATATATTGACTACCATACGGCTTTCCAGGGTCCCGCGGTCTCATCAACCCGCCGGGGATCAATCTGTTTAACACGGGGAACTATGACTACGTCATCGAGCAGGTGCCCGGAACCCTTAGCTCTATGTTCAACGCATTTACAAGCGCCGTCAATGCGCTTCTGAACAACGACGTTCAGGTGCAGCCTGTCGGAATGGGAGGTCTCGACACGACCGCAGTGGTTGTCAAGCCTGGGCCCGACATTCCTCTCAGGGGAGCTCTGGGCAACACCAATAACCAAGGCGACGACGTCTGCACGGTTCTTCGAGGCAATGTATGCATAGGAGCGATTTTAGCGGGTCCCAACGGAATAGCCGATACTACCGCCAACAACCGCCACACCGTCGTAGACTTCAGTGACCAGATCGCAAGCGGCTATCGGAATCCCCAACGCAACCGAAGAGTTGGCTCGGTTCAACTGGATTCCTATCACCAAAGGGGAAGGGCATTAGATATTACGCCGGTTAACGTCCCTGGCAAAACTACCATCGATATGTACTGCTTAATGGTGCAGGCTGGAAAGAATACTGAAGGAGGTGTAAATTCCTTCACCGAGTTTAGCGCGGTGCCGCGACCATGCACCGCTGTAGTGAACCACATCCATGTTCAACGCCCTAATAATTAGCATTACCCGCACGCATCGCTTCGGCATCGTGTTGATCCAGATGGGGAGGACTATAGTGCACAGTTCTGGCATCCGTGGGCGCAGCCTCGTGGTGGCCTTCATGTTTTCGACCGGATTTTTGACAAACCACGTGATCGGTCAGGACCGCAATCCCACAACTATACAACGTCTTGAACAGTCGGCTGGCTTGCATTGTGGCTCCGAAACCTACGACGAGCGACGCTGCGGTGCCGTTATTGCCGAATTGCGGAGTTTTGTTCGGGACAATCCTCGGTACCATGATGCAGCCGAATTGCTCGCCAGAAGTCTATCGACGGCCTCGATTCTCGCCCAAACCCCCGAGCAACAGGATACGAACCGGCGGGAATCGCTCGCGCTCTTTCGCAAGCTGGCGTCTGCACGACCGAAGGATGCCCGTTTGAAGATGGAACTCGCTAACCTGACCCAAGACCAGAATGAGCGCATGCGACTCTTGCTTGAGATCGTCAGCATGAAAGACGCGCCCTCACTGGCTAACGTTGATCTAGCGATGCTGCTGCTGGAACGTGGCCAGCTTCAGTCCGCATTCCTACATTACTCACAATACTTGGCTTCTCTACAACGGCCGGAAATGGACGCGGCTGGGCACGGCGTACAATTCGCACTCGAACTGGCCTCGCGAGGGCGCAAGGACCTATCGATAGCTATTCTGAAGGATCTACTGAAACGAACCCAGCCCTCGGGGCTTGTTGAGCAGTGCTTCATCTTTAAGAATGTCAATATTCAGGAATTCGGAGAAGCCCCAGAACTGCAAGCGGAACTGCGCCGTCTGATTCCCAATTGCACAGACTTGGAGCACCGGAATGAAGCGGTGCGGCTCCAACTACAAGGCCACATCCCGGAAGCGATCCGTGAGATGAAGCTCCAGATCGATTCCAATTCTCGATACGCCGAGTCCTACTCGATATTGGCCGAGTTGTACGTGCTCAATCATCAGCCTGAAGAGGCCGTGAAAGTCGCCGAACAATTCCTCACCAGCCGAAAAGACGAAGCCGCTGAGGTGTGCGCAAATATTGACCTGCGGCGACCTCGGCAGACCGGAAGTATCAGCATGGATTTCGCGGAAAAAGTGCGCCGGGTTTGTGTAGAGCGTGGGTATTTACGGTGAATGGAAAGGCCCATATTGCAGATCAGACGACGGCCAACGGTTCACTGCCCGGCGAACTGCTAAGTAGATAAGAGTAGCTGCTTGCGAGTTTCACGGACCGCAAGGATGTTGTCCGCGATGGTGAAGAGTATTGCGAAAGGAAACCGATGATCACGAGGAACGAGAGAATCTCTAGAACTGTGAGATTGAGGGTGACGGCGATACTTTATGTCTTAATTGGCGCCCAAGTCAATCCGGCCAGCGCCCAGCTTAGCGAGAACTGTACCGTAAATCTCTTGAACCGCACCGCGCAAGTGGATTCAAACGGGAACTGGTCCATTGCAAACCTTCCCGTCGGATTCGGTCCTGTCCGCGCTAGAGCGGTATGTGTGACTAATGGAACAACGAGTGTAGGCCAGAGCGGCCTTTTCACACTGATCCCCAATCAAAGCACTGGATTCGACGCCACAATGCTGCTCGGCCCCGTCACGCCGATTCCCGATCTCGTCACGGTCACCAGCCCCAATTCCACGCTCGCCAGTGTCGGCGCTACCACGCAGCTAGCCGTTAGCGCACACTATCCATTTGCCGTCACCGCGAACATCACAGCCGCATCCACAGGCACTACATACATCACGAGCAATCCGGTGATTGCCACCGTCTCAACAGCCGGTGTCGTGCAGGCCGTCTCCAGCGGCACAGTCATCATCCAAGCGATGAATGAAGGCGCAACAGGAATGACATCCGTTCGAGTGGTGCTCAATTCCACGGATACCGATCACGATGGTATCCCGGATGACATCGAAATCCAGAACGGCCTGAACCCGAATGATCCAACGGACGCATTGCTTGATGCCGATAACGACGGCCTCAGTAATCTCGAAGAGTTCCGGTTAGGAACGAACATGAGAAATGCGGACAGCGATGGCGACGGTATCGGCGATCTCGTCGAGCTTCGGTTGGGCCTGAATCCATTGCTATTCGACGTCACCACCACAGTGCAGGGACGCGTCGTCGACAGCGCTGGCGCTGGCGTAATTGGCGCGAACGTGACTGTCTTTGGTTACTTCAAAGCCGTAACCGGCACGAATGGTTCATTCACATTACCCGGTGTGCCCGCCCGGCTCGGAGACGGGAACATCACCGGATCGGCAGTCGTCTTACGCGCTGGGGCAGTGAATAGCGGGGTCTCGAACGTAGTACCGGCCATGCCCGCAGCCCTCACCGATTTAGGAGTGATAACGATCCTCGTTCAGGGCGGAATCGTAACCGGAGTCATCACAGACCCATCCGGCCGGCCCGTTCCAGGAGCGCAGGTCACGGTGATTCAGGGCTTTTTAGGAAGCCAGGCCGTTGTGGCCGACCCGACCGGTAATTATCGTGTCGCTGGACTCGTTCCTGGCTCAACCTTTTCGCTAATCGCTTTCGATCAACGGACGGGTTTTATTGGCATTACAGCAACGGAGGTGCAGGTGGCAATAACCGGTCCAACCACAGCGTCAGTTCGGATCGGTCCCGCAGGAACAATCCAGGGCACAGTGTTCCAGTCAGATGGAGTGACGAAGTGGTGGGGCGCGGCTCTTTCTGCTGGCGGGCAGAGATCCTCCACCGATTCTGAAGGCAGGTACGCGTTCAGTGCTCAACCAGCGGGAAGTCAGCACGTGCAGGTAGATTACCCCCACGTGTTCGCATTAAAGTTTTCTCCGCCACTTTCTAACGGAGAAACCCGCACGGTCAATATCATTCACCCTGGCCTCGGCACCGTGCATGTAACCGTCAAGGATGCCGCTGGCAATCTCCTGCCCAACTCGTACACTAAAATTTCTTCAAATACGCAGTTCATTGATACCACCACAGCGATCTCCACACCGAGAGATATTTTGATTGTTGCGGGTGACTTCAGCCTGACCGCCACTGATCCTGCAACCGGGCTTAGCAAGTCGGTAACTGGTACGGTGACTGCTTCTGGCACAACGAACATCGAGGTGACACTGGACGGCGCTCTGCCCGGGACCGTGCACGGAACTGTTACGTACGATGGGTCTACTCCTGTGCCGTATCCAAATGTGTTCATTACCCAGACCGACTCTTTCGGGCCAGGTAACCACCTTCTATCCAGCGGCTGAGGGGACGCGAGACTCAGGGACTACGCAAACCGGAGCGTACCTCTTTACAGGGATTGGCGCTGGACCATTCACGTTAACGGCGCAATCCGACACTGGGCTAATTTCAAATGTGCCCGGATTTGTCGCGGATACGTCGGTTTCAGTTCTCCTGAATGCGGTTATGCCACCAACCGGAGCTATCTCGGGAACGGTCTTGACCGCGGCAAACACTCCGGTCGCCAACCCTGCTATCCAGGTTTCCAGCCCTGCGTTGCGATTCGTCGCATCTGGCTGGGCAAGTCTACAGGGTAGTTATCAGCTAGGCGGGATACCACCAGGCCCTGTGATCGTATATTCGTCGGACAATGTCGTATGGTGTTCTGCTGCAGGCACGCTCTTGCAAGCCGGGACGACTGCGCAGATTAACATATTGTGTCCAGGTACCGGAACCGTAACCGGCACTATATTCGATGTGGACGGCATTCCTCGAGCCAACATAAATGTCGAAGTAAGTAGCTTGGACAACGGCGGAATTTACACAGTCACGCCAACCAATGGCCAAGGCGTATACCAAGTCACTGGTTTCCAAGCCGGCAATATCCGGGTGCGGGCAGGAGGTGACTATGGCGGCGATCAATCGGTGGGCTTCACGGATTCGGTCTTGACCAGCCAGACGCCCGCCGTAGTTAACGTTACTCTAGGGAGCGCTTATAATCTCAGAGTACTTGGGAATTTTGCTCCAGTTGGAATAAGCCTGCAAGGCTCTGACGGTTATTTCTTCCGCACCGACAGCGTACTGAATCTTGTGGGCGGGGGCACATCCGATGGCCGGCTGCTGAATCCTTACGCATCCAGTCACCTCCTCTCGGAGGCGCAGTCGATGAAGCCGGCCAGCCCGGCACTTTGCAGAGCGTCGCCAACTTCCGCTCCACCACCGGCATGTTCGGCGCCGGTTACATCGAAATGCTAGCCCGCGAAATCACGGACGATCTCCAATCCATCCGCGCCGGAATCGCCCGCGGCGAATCGAAAGAACTCATCTCCAAAGGCATCCGCTTCGGCCGCCTCTCCCGTACCCCGGACGGCATGTGGATTACGTCCGAAGTCCAGGGCCTCTCCCGCCTCAGCCTCATCTCGCCCGACCCGCTCACCCCGCCGACGCTCATCATCCGTCCCTGGCACCAGGCGGGCAATGTCATCTCGCTCCGCGAATTCACCAACACGGCGTTCAACCAGCACCACGGCATCCAGTCCACTGAGCGCTTCGGCCGCGACACGGACCCCGACGGCGACGGCTTCACCAACGAACTCACCCGCGCGGACGTAACCGCTGTCACGCTCTTCCAGGCCGCGCTTCCCGTTCCAGGCCAGGTAATTCCAAACGATCCCGACATAGAAAGCGCAATACGCCAGGGCGAGCAAACGTTCCGCGCCATTGGTTGCGCCACCTGCCACATCCCGTCGCTGCCTCTCGCACGCAAGAGCGCAATCTTCACGGAGCCGGGTCCCTACAACCCGCCCATGAATCTCCGGACCGGCGACACCCAGACCCTGAAAATGGATCTCCAATCGCCGGACCTCCCCGTCCCCCGCCTGCCCGCCACTGGAGCTTCTATCGACGTCCCCATCTTCACCGACTTCAAGCTGCACGACATCACCAGCGGCCCGGACGATCCGAACGCCGAACCGCTCGACATGAACCAGGCCACCTGGTCACCCAAGTTTGGCGCTGGCAATCAACGCTTCCTAACCAAGCGCCTATGGGGCTGTGCAAACGAGCCGCCCTACTTTCACCACGGCCGCTTGACCACCCTGCGTGAAGCGGTAACAGCTCACTCCGGCGAAGCTCTAAAGGAACGAAAAGCCTACCAAGCGCTGCCCATGTCAGACCAGGACGCACTAGTCGAATTCCTGAAAAGCTTGCAAGTCCTTCCACCCGGAACCCGGGACCTGATCGTCGACGAGAACTTCCGGGGACGGCGGGCGCCCTCGCCCGCGTCCGACCCCCTGGTCGGACCCGTCCGGAAATCTTCGAACTTTCGTCCAAACTAAATCAGCAGCTTACAAACAAACCCAAAACAAGCCGCACACCCCTGCGGCTACTCTGACCCCGCAAGAGGTCACTATGACATCGAAACAGAAACGCAAAATCGCGCAGCAAAACGGCGCCAAAGCAGCCGGGGCGAAGTCCCCCCAAGGAATCCAGGCATCGTCCCTGAACGCACTCCGGCACGGACTCCTCTCAAAAGCACTGGTTCTCTCCACCGAATCCCAGGAGAAGTTCGACGAACTTCTCCAAATGTATCTGGAGAAGTTCCAACCCCAGGACGGAGTAGAAACCAACCTCGTCTACGAAATGGTCGCCGCCAAGTGGCGTCAGCAGCGGGTCTGGATGACAGAATCCACGGCGCTCGAACTGGAAATGGACGACCAGCAGATCGACATCGACGAACACGAGGCCAAGGGCGGTGAAAAGCTCCTCATGACAAATTGCCGCCGAATCGCCCTGGCTTACACCCGCATGGCTAACAACGAAAAGACGCTGGAGCTCCTCCTGCGCTACGAAACCACCTTCAGCCGAATCCACGACCGCGCCATGAAAGCTCTCTTCCGTCTGCGCGAAAACTTAAATTGCGAAACGACCCAAAACCCCGATCCCCAACCCCAGCCCCAACCCCAGCCCCAACTCGAACCCGAAGCGAATCGCGTATCACAACCCCAACCCGGACCCCCACTCCAATCAAACGCAACCAATCAGAGCTGTGGGGTTAAGGAAGCGAACGCCCAGCCTCTACCTGGGCCGCTGCCGCCCATGCTCCGATTCTCGCCGATCGCTGACCCCTCAATCCCGAGAAAAATTTGACAGCTCAGGCTTTGCAGGGCATACTTCCCATAGACAGCTATGTGATGGGCTGTAACCGCGCTCAGTATGGGTAACCGAAATAGCGATGTGCTGCAAGGCACCTTGGACATGTTGATTCTAAAAACCCTGCTCCTTGGCCGCATGCATGGCTTTGGCATCGCGGTGCACATCCAGGATGTCTCCGAGGAAGTGCTGCGTGTCGAGGAAGGATCGCTTTATCCTGCCTTGCATCGCATCGAACAGACCGGCTGGATCCGTTCGGACTGGGGCGTCTCGGAAAATAATCGCCGTGCCAAGTTCTACGAATTAACCGCCGCCGGCCGAAAACAACTGGTGAAAGAGCAAGAGGACTGGGACCGGCTGACGCAAGCTGTCGCAAAACTTCTTCGATACCGTGAGGCCTGACAGATGTCCTGGATCCAGCGACTGATCGGTTCTGTTAAAAAGAAGAACCTGGAAGACCAACTCGATGACGAGCAAAGATTCCACATCGAGATGCGCGCAAAGCGGCTCACAACGGCAGGTATGATGCCGGACGAGTCGAATCGGCGGGCGCGCCTGCTGTTTGGAAACCAGACCTTACTCAAGGAGAAAACCCTCGACAGGGACACGTTCGCCTGGATCGAAACCCTGAGCCAAGACCTGCGGTATGCCTTACGTAGCTTGACGATGAGTCCCAGCTTCACCGCCGTCGCCGTTGGAGCGCTTGCCTTGGGCATAGGCGCGAACACTGCCATTTTTAGCTTGATGAACGCGCTGGTGCTGCAGCCTCTACGCGTGACCGACCCTGGCCAGCTTGTGCTCATCAACGAAGTCAAGAACGACAAGTCCGATCAGCGCGTCCCCACCATGGCCGCCTTCGTCGAGTGGAAAAATCACAGCCAGATGCTGCAGGACATCGCCTTGGCGGGCTTTGACGGCGATCCGTCCACGATCACTGGCGCGGGTCACGCCGAGCGCGTGAATGCCGGAACTTGTGGCGTGAACTTCTTTTCCCTTCTCGGAGTCAAGCCGTTCCGCGGACGCTTCTTCGTTCCAGAGAACAAGGTGGGGATGAGTGAAGGCGTTGTGATCAGCGAAAGCCTGTGGCAGCGCATGTTTGCCGCAGACCCCAACAACTGGGTCAGACCGTTATGATCGCGGGCGAAAAACAAACAATCATCGGCATCCTGCCGCCTGGCTTTTCTATCTTTCCCTGGGACATGGGGGTAGACGTTTGGAACGCCTACGAGAGCTTCCGTTCACCGCAACTCCGCTGGCTGCCCAAGATGGGGCGGTTGAAGCCAGGAGTGACCGTCGCGCAAGCCGAAGCGGAATTGAACAGCATCGCACGCGGCATGGAACAGCATGAGGACGCCGACAAGGAATGGAGTATCCAGGTCGAATCCCTGCAAGACAGAATCGTCAGTGGATACGGAGGCTACTTCTATCTTCTGCAGGGAGCTGTGGGCTTTGTCCTGCTCATCGCGTGCGCGAACGTGGCCAATCTGATGCTGGCTCGCGGAACCGTCCGCCGCCGGGAGATTGTCATTCGTGCCGCCCTTGGCGCGGGCCGGTCGCGCTTGATACGGCAGTTGCTTACTGAGAGTGTATTGCTGGCTGCCATTGGCGGAGTGCTGGGAGTGCTGCTGGGGATGTGCGGGGTGCGTGTCCTGATTTCGATCGCTCCTGTCCACTGGCTCAGTTCTATCTCGATCCACCTGGACTTTCGAGTTCTGGCTTTCACGTTATGCATTTCCTTGCTGACCGCAATTCTCTTCGGACTGCTTCCTGCATTCCGTGCTTCTACCCTCGATCTCCAGGAATCGCTGAAGTCCTCGGGTGGCCCCTCGCAAGGGGGAGCGCCGCAGCGCGGACAGAGTTTCCTGCTGGTTTCTGAGATTGCATTAGCTATCGTGCTGCTGATAGGGGCGGGGCTCATGATCAGCAGCTTTGTCCGTTTGCACAGACTGGATCTCGGATTCGAGCCTAAGAACGTATTAAGCGCCGACGTCTTTCTCGACGGGCCGAGGTTTTGGCACAACACGCCCGGCAAACCAGCCGGTTCCATGAAGTCGATTACGCCGGAGGCGGACATCTTCTATCGAAAGCTTCTGGAACGCGTGGCCGGCATGCCAGGCGTGTTGGACGCGGGAATCAGTCATCTTGCGCCACCTGGAAGCGTGGAAAGCCGCCCCTTTCAAATCGTTGGGCGGCCGGTTGACGCTTCAGGACAGCCGCCTACCGCGGGGATCGACGAAGTGAGTGCGGGATATTTTCGCAGTCTCGGCATCTCGCTCCGGAAGGGCCGGTTCCTCTCAGATCACGATGACGAGACCGCTCCATGGGTCGTGAACATCAATGAGGCGCTGGCGCGGAAATACTTTCCGGGTGAGAATCCGATTGGGAAGCTGATCCGCACCTCTCTCTCCGCCGGAGACGGGATGAGTGTTGAGGAAACCAGACCCAGAGAGATTGTGGGTGTTGTCGGCGACGTCAGGCAGTTCGGGTATGGTTCGGATATTCGCCCCACCATGTACAGCTCGTACCGCCAACACGGAGCCGATTATCCTGGGGGATTTTACGTGTTCCATACCTGGAAGCGAATTACCGTACGTACCGCGGGCAGACCCGCCGGCCTTGTAGCCCCTTTACAAAAGGCAGTCGCAGAAATTGATAAAGACCAGGCGTTGTTTGAGGTCCACACAATGGAGGAAGCGCTTTCCGACCGGCTCGGATTTCCGCGCTTCCAGATGCAGTTATTCGGCATCTTCGGGACTCTCGCTCTGATTCTCGCCGCGGTGGGAATCTATGGCGTCATGTCGTATCTGGTGACACAACGCACTCATGAAATTGGCGTTCGAATCGCGCTCGGGGCTCGGCCGAGCGACGTCCTGGGGATGGTCTTTCGGCGCGGCCTCCTGACGGCGATCATCGGTCTGGCTGCCGGAATTGCTGCGTCACTGGCGTTAACCCGATTGATTGCCGGCCGTCTCTTCGGGATCGAAAGCACAGATCCTGTGACGTACGGTATCGTCGCCGTCACCTTGTTGGCAGTTGCGCTCTTGGCCTGCTATATACCCGCGGGACGGGCCGCGAGGGTCGATCCGATGATTGCCTTGCGCCAGGATTGATGCACCTGGCCGTCAACCTTTCAACAATCGCTCCCGCACGCTCAAGTAAGTCTTGCCCCCGGCAGCCTTCGCCACCTTCTTGATCTGGAACAACGCCGATTGCTTCCAACGCGGTCCGAGGCGCCCAGCGGCGAACGCTCCGGATAGCCCGGCCGGCATCCCTCGCTGAATCCAATACCGGCCCAGCAGCAGGCATTCGCCGGTTCTCGAGACTGCTGCCGTTGGCTCGGAGTTGAACAGCACCCGAATCCCAGCCTCCGCCGCAGTCGCGCCAACCACACGCGAATAGTATCCACCCGGTACGGAAGCAACCGGCACGGGCTCGCCCAGAATGTCTTCGAGCACACGTACGCTCTCGCTCCACTCCCGCTGCAACTCCTCGCGGGTGCAGTTCGCCATCCGCGTGGGGTGCGAACACGAATGGCTTCCAATCACGTGACCCCGGCGGCGCATCTCCTGAATCTGCTCGCGCGAAAGGAAGCCGGCCGTTCCAATCCGGTCGGTAGTGACAAAGAAATGACCCACCCAGCCGTGCTTCTCAATTATCTCTGCCGCAAGCGAGATGGCCCCCACGCCGCCGTCGTCGAAAGTGAGCATGGCAGAGCCGTCCACCAGCGGCTCGGTAGCGCGAACCACGCTCGCTCCGGTGGCCGCGATGGCATCCAGGTGCCGCCCAAACTCGGCGCGCTCCAGCTTATAGACCGCTGCTCCGGTCCCCGGAAATCCGCTGGAATCCCAGGCGCCCGGCTCCACCACGTCGTGATACATCAACGAGAAGACTTTCATACGCACACTTTCATAAATGGATGGGCCCGTCCCCATCGCCCCGATTCAGATGCACTTCCGCTCCGGGAGGAATCAACTCAGCGAGAGCTTTGGAAACGCCGAACAGATAGTTCGAAGGCCCCTCGCGAAACCCGCATCCCCGCAGGGCCGCGATCCACGCGCGGTGCAGCTGGTTTGAGACGATCAAATCCACTCCGCGCTGTTCCAGAAACCGTACCGCGGCAGATGTCACCGTAGCCGCATCGCCCGGCGCAGCCAGGCAATCCGCCATCGTCCCCAGCCGCATGTCGCCGAAATATTTGTCGCCCCGCATCTGCGTGTCTACCACTGCCGCCCAGCCGGCCGCGCCCACTTTCAATCGCGTGATGGGGAATTCACGATAGAACGTATCCAGCGTAACCGCATCGCGCTCTGCAATCATTCCATATTTATCCCGGCAGTCCGTCCAGACGGACTCCGACCACGGAAGGAATGAAGCCATCACTTCGCAGCCTGGCGTTTTGGCGCCCAACTGTCTCTGGAGGAACCACAGGCCGACGCGGCCAAGACCACTGTCGGCGGCGAAATCCATCGCTACGCGCCGCACCGGCGTCTTTCGCAATGGTTGAATATGGCGCAGGAACTCAGCCGCGCGATTCACCTTGAACAGAAAGGGCACGGCCCGCAGATTCCAGCCCAGTGCCTTCAGCATCCGCGGCAGCGGCTGCTCGAACCCACCCATGCCTAACGCATATAAGAGCGGCTGCTGCTTCAGCGCATGACGGACTAACTGAATTCCCAGGGATGCATACGCCCGGTCCCGGATGCCCTCAGATAATGGCAGTCGGTAATGCGCCACTTCCTTTGCTTTGCCTTGGATCCAAAACCGCTGCCGGCGCAGAATGTACCCGCCCCGCATCTGCGCGTCTTCCAAAGCCAGAAAGTGATCGGGAGATGGCGTGAGAGGGTACTCAAAACCACTGCCGGCCATGCGTGCATTGAAGTCCCGCACCGCACCAGTCCACTCTTCCGTGAATGGACGGATCGCCATCATCCGGCTTTCGATTCCACCAGCAAAGCGATGTCGCCAATCGATTTCATGCGCTCGATCTCTTCCGGCTCAAACTCCAGGCCAAACTGCGTCTCAAGCGCCAAAATCAGATTCAGATGCTCAACCGAATCCCAGGTTTCGATTTCTTCCGGCGTGGATGCTTTCGTGATCTTTTCCAGTGGCACGCGGAGCACATCGGCCGCGGTTGTCCGCACCTGATCCAGGATAGTCATAGGAATCGGATCCAGTCCGGGCACTCTATCGGGTTACTTAAATCGTAAGTCCAGCGCGAACCCTCGGCATTCTCTTCTACCTGTTCAAATCCATGCTTCACAAAAAAATCCTTGGCAGGCGCATTCTTTCTGGTGGGCAGGAACCGGCCCTCCATCTTTCTCATCCCCCGGCCGGACGCCTCAGCCGCCAGACGGCTCAGAAACGCGGTCTCAACGGTCCTTCCAATCACACGGCAGCTCAAGAGCAGGGTATCGATCTCGCAAACCTCTCCGCGGTCTTCTACGATGGCCACTCCCACCAGTCCGTTATCGCAATACTGGTCCTTTACGCGGAGCGAATATACCCGGCTCGATTCCATGGCTGCGATGTCCTGTTCACTATAACGCCGCGTGGTCAGGTTGAACTGGTTCGTCTTCTGCGTCAGCTGCGCAACGCGTGCCAGCGTCATCGGGGTAACGGGCGCTACTTCCAACTCCTGCTGCAGCGACCGGTAAAACTCTTCCGGCGATCCGCTGGTCTGCTGCAGTTCTCTCCGCTCCCGCTCTGCCGCGTAGTATTGGCCCCTCTGGGCGTCTTCGTCCGACAGCGACAATCGCTCAAAGACCGGTGAATCCCGCAACGCCTGCGCATATTCCATGGGTTTCGCGGGCAGGTCGATCACCATCACTTCCGGAGCCTGCTTCCGCGCATGCTCCCGCTCCACGGGGTTGTCATCGACGAACGCGATCGAATCCAGCCCGACGTTCAACTCCAGCGCAATCTCCCGCAGGTTTTGCGCCTTGTCCGCCCAGTTAATCTTCAAACAGGCCAGGTGACGCCGCTGCAGCAGCATGCCGGGGTGATTGTCGATTGCCTCCAGCGCATCCTGCGGATTGTTCTTGCTGCATACCGCCAGTAGAATTCCGCGGTCGTTGAAGTCCAGCAGCACGCGCTGCAGCGCCTGAAACGCAGCCCCGGGGTACTCGGCGCCCAGTTGAATCCCTTCCATGCCGTCTTCGCCAATCACGCCTCCCCAGACCGTGTTGTCCAAATCGACAGCCAGGACCTTCGCGATTTTGCCGGTCAGAGGATGCAGGAAGCGCATCCACTCCTGTGCCAGATGGATGAGGTGTCCCGCCGCGACGGGCATCCGCATGGTCAGCCATTTGCGTTCGTCGCGCCAGCTCTCGCGCCCGAATCGCGCCACCAGCGCGTCATAATCCAGGACGTAAGCGCCGCGGAACTCGCGTGCCATCTCGCGCAGTTCGCGATTGAGCCGCTGCGCGGCCTCCCATTGGCCATCGGGGATCTGCGAGTCGAGCACGCCCCGCGCCGGCGAAACCGCACTTTCCACCGTATGCAAGATCAAATAGGCCGCGCTACGGCCGCGAAAGACCTTCAGCCACTCACGCAAAGCTGAGATTTCATAGGACTGAACTGCCAGCACAACCGCCTGCGGCTCGAAGGCATAGAGCGAGCTACCGGGGTCCAGAATTTCCTGTGCGTAGGCATTGAAATCGCCCAGATGAACCTGCAAGTCGATGCCAGCGGCAAAGGCTGCGGCGCGCAAGACAGGCACCACCGGTTCTACGGTGAACGATCGCAGGATGGCCAAGCGGTAGGGAAGCAGCCCGGTACTTTCGCGGAGTTTCTCAAATCGCGAAACCACAAACCCGGCAGACTGCGGCCCCGGATCGCTTCGCCAGAACTGGCCCAACGCCAAGGAGGCGGCACCCGCCGCGCCTTCGGCAATCAACCGGTCGATCTCTTCTCTCAACGGTAACGCCCAGACATGGAGTACCACCGGACCTTCAGAAGATCCGTGAACGATTGCAGCCCCGCCAGGGCACTCACCTTCGTGCCTTCCACGTTGCTCCAGCGCACGGGCACTTCCACCGTCTTCAAGCCAAGCTCCTTGGCAATGCAGAGGTCTTCCACGTCAAAACTGAAGCCGTCCAGAATCTGCCGCGAAAAAACCTCTTTGGCCGCTTTGTTGCGATAAAGCTTGAATCCGCACTGCGTGTCTCGAAAGGGCAAGCCCGTAAGCAGACGCATCACGAGGTTGAAAATCTTTCCCGACAATTCCCGAAATCCCGATTGATGCACCGCTACCAGAGAACGATCCAAGGCCCGGGAGCCTATCGCGACCTGCGCGTTTTCGCTCTCCGCGGTGGCCAGTAGCTTCCGGATCTCCTCTATCGGAGCAGACAGATCCGCGTCGCTGAACAGAACCCATTCACCCTTGGCATCCAACATTCCGTGCCTTACCGCGTATCCCTTGCCACGGTTACCCGGATTGCGCAGGAGCCGCACACACGGATGGCTCTGGCGATAGTCTTCCACGACGGCCGCCGTGGAATCCTTGGAGCCATCGTCCACCACAACCAGCTCGGCGAACGAATAAGATGCCGTGTTCAAAAAGGCTAATACCGCATCCATACTTGCCGGGAGCCGCTTTGCCTCGTTGTAGGCTGGGATCACAATAGACAGAGAGATCAATGAACAATTATAAAGCGCCGCCCCTATCAGTTTGGCGACTTACAGTAAGATTTCTGGCTTGCATAGGGGCATTTCTGATCCTGATCTGCGTCACACCCTTAGTCTCCTGGTGGGCTACCCGGCTAGCAGGTCCGTGGGATGACCCGAAGGGCGATGTGCTTATCGTGTTAGGAGGCGCGCTTCTGGACCCCGGATTGCTGGGAACAAATTCCTATTGGCGTAGTATTTACGCCTTACAGGCTTGGCGGGCCGGCGGGTTTCATGACATTTTCCTGACCGGCGGGAGCGATCCGCAGAGCCCCGTTGCCACACTGATGGCGGACTTCCTGAAGTCGCAAGGTGTGCCCGCTGCCGCCATCCATGTGGAAACTCGATCGAACTCCACCCGCGAAAACGCCACTTTCTCCAAGCCGCTGCTCGACCAGCTACCCGGAACCAGGGTGCTGTTGACCAGCGATTATCACATGTACCGGGCTGTTCGTGTGTTCGAAAAAGCTGGAATTACGGTCCTGCCGCGTCCGTTTCCCGACGCCCGCAAACGGGGCTCTACCTGGACCGGGCGGTGGCCCGCCTTCAACGATCTGGTGATGGAAACAGCAAAAATCGCCTACTACCGCTGGAAAGGCTGGATTTAATCCCTACTCCAACCCAAACACGTACAGCGCCGTTCCAATCGTCATCGCCACGTATTGCTTCCCGTCGCTGCTATAGCTCATCGGGTTTCCCCGCGCCGCACCACCCGCCTGGAAACGCCAGAGCGGCTTGCCGGTGGATGCCTGAAGCGCGAATGCCTGTCCCTCATTGGTCGATCCGAAGACCAGATTGCCGGCAGTCGAGAGCACACCGGCCCAAGGCGGCGTGAACAGCTTGTATTCCCACGCCACTGCTCCAGTGGCCGGATGCAGCGCACGAATCGCCCCGTACTCTTCTTCTCCCGGAATACTGCGGAACCCTCCGCCGTTGAACTGCTCGCCCTCTTTGTACTCCGCCTCTCCCAGAAAATAGATGGATCCCGCTTCCCGCGTTGCTACATAGAGCAGTCCCGTTCGCGGACTGTAGCTCGGACTGTACCAATTGTTCGATCCGGAAACACTGGGCCAGACCTTGGTCCCAGCCAGTGACGGCGTAGTCCCCTCCAGCAATACCGGCCGTCCGCTGTCATCCAGACCCTTCGCCCAGGTCTGTTTCGCATAAGCCCTGCCCGCCAGAAACTCACCGGAAGTCCGGTCCAATACGTAATAGAAGGCATTCCGGTTCGCGAAGACCACCATCTTCCGTTTCTTCCCGCGCACCTCGCCATCCACAAGCACCGGCACCTCCGTCGCATCCCAATCATGTACGTCATGAGGAGTGAACTGAAAATGCCACTTCAATTTTCCGGAATCCGCGTCCACGGCGATCAAACAATCCGAGTACAGATTGTCGCCGGTTCGTTGCTCCCCATTCCAGTCGGGCCCTGGGTTCCCCGTGCCCCAGTAGATGAGGTTCGTTTCAGGATCAAACGCACCCGTAACCCAGGTGGTAGCTGAACCGGTCTTCCAAGTATCCCCCTTCCAGGATTTGTTCCCCGGCTCGCCCGGGCCCGGAATCGTCCAGAATCGCCACGCCCGTTTCCCCGTGTTTGCTTCGTAGGCATCCAGAAATCCGCGAACGCCATATTCGCCCCCGGCCATGCCCACCACAATCTTGTCTTTCACGGCCAACGGAGCAACGGTGATGGAGTATCCCGCCTTGTAGTCTGCCACCGATATGTCCCAACGCACGGCGCCCGTTTTTGAATCCAACGCCACCAGGTGTGCGTCCACGGTGCCGATAAATATCAGATCCCCCAGCGCCGCTACTCCGCGATTCACCATTCCGCAGCACACGCGAACATCATCGGGAAGAATTCGTCTGTACTTCCAGAGGGGCCGTCCGGTGCGGGTGTCCAGCGCGGTGACGTTGCTGGGAGGTTCGGAGACATACATCACCGAATCCACCACCAGCGGCGTGGACTCGAACTTTTGCAGGGAGTTCACCTGGTAACTCCAGGCCGGCTTCAGCCGCACGGCGTTTTCATCGTTGATTTGGTCCAGCGGCGAGTACCTGTGCCCCGAATAGTTGCCCGAGTACGTCAGCCAGTTCCCGGGTTCGGCGGGTGCTTTCAGAATCCTTTCGTGGGAAACCTGTCCCAGTAGCGGTAACACCGCCGCAAGCGCAAAAAGCAGCCTCATTGAACCTCTCGCAATCCCACCAGTCGCAACCCGTCCTGAACAAGCCGAATTTGTTCAGTGTAGGCGCGTTCTGGCAGACCTCTTGGTTCGTAGAACGGCCATAGACTGCGAACCGTCCAGAATGGCCAACACTGGTTTGCTTCCCTAAAAGT
>JBDUEM010000091.1:0-25732 GCA_040002435.1 Bryobacteraceae bacterium | reverse complement strand
CATGTCATCCTCGAAGCCGGCGCTGCGGGCATCCATCTGCCAGAACGAGCCATCCCGGAAGTACAGCCGCCGGCTCGCCGAATCGTAAGACAAATACAGCGAACAGCCGCAGCTCCATACTCCCGCGTTGTTCACGTTCAGCCGGTATTCGGCCCCGGTGGAGTCGATAAAGATGTAGTGATCCAGCGACCACAAGCCGTTGTAAACCGGCACCAGCGACCCGGCCTGCAACCGCCATCCGAACCCGTAGCCGATATCCGCGCCCAGCTTCCATACCTTTCCCTGATCCTGGCGCCACAGTTGCGAGTTGTAACTCAGCGCGAACGTCACGCCCCAGCCGCCTCTGCCCTGCGCCTTGAGCATCGGGATGGAATAATTCATGTTTCCCGAGCGCATGTCGATCTGCTCGCCTCCGCCGCCCCAGTAAGCGCCCGTCGGACGAATTCCGATTTGCCGTGGATCCACCGCCCCCGTAGGAGCCGAAGTAACCGTACCAACCACGCTATCCGCCGCGCAATTCTTGTGATAATCGCAAGCCCGAATGCTGTAACTGTAGGAAGTGCTCGCCGTCACCGCGCTATCGGTGAACTCCGCGCTCGAACTTTCCCCAATGATGGTCCCGCCGCGCAGTACATAATACCGCCAGACACCAATTCCGTTTGCGTCATCGCTCGCCCCGCGCCATTGCAAATCAATGTAGTTCGAGGACGCGGAGGTTCCCACCGTCGATACATCAACGCCAAACGGCGCCACGTGATCGATTGGTCCCATCTCAATCTTCGTAACGCTATTCCCCACCGGCATTCCATATCCGCCAATCCCGGGCCTGCCGCTCGCAATCTCTGTGTCCGTCACCGTCTGTTGAAAATAGTTGTCAAAAAACACCATCATCTGGCCGGTCGAGAACATCACGGCGCGAACTTCCATTTGCGGCCGGCACGCCACCGCTGTCACGCTTAAGTTCGTCCAAACCGAGTTCACATACTTTCGCTGCAACAGCGTCGCCGTACAGCTTGTGGCTGTCACCACTGGATTCTGAATCTCGGCGGTGTAAAAGCTGCCTTGCGCGCTTGTCCCGGCAATCGCGTTGTCGCTCGCCCGCAGCATCAGGTTGACCGAGCCGCCATTGGCCGTAAGGTTCAGCGTCGCCTTCACCTCATGCTCCACTGAAGCGGCGTACTGCTTCGAAATAACCGCGCCGCCGCTACCCGTGGCTCGTAGGCCTGGATTCGCCCCGGTAACACTGCCGTTGGCGTTCCATTTGATGGAGTCAGGCGCAGTTGTCAGAAACGTATCGGAATAGGTATATACATACCGCTTTCCTCACAAATTCGCGGCATCGTTAATCCACTGGACTCACCACCAACACCAGCGACTTCGGCTTCATTTCCGCCGCTGCACCGCCTTGATCGCCGCCATAGTCGATTTCCCCCATTGCCGCGCACAATTCAGCAGTCCGCGCCGCACTTTGCGGCGCAGCAGGCACTGCTTCGCGTCCGGCTCAAACCCCAGGCGCCTCCGCGCATTTCACGCCCATCCAATTCACCTGCAAGCCAATCGGGACTCATCCATCCTCTCCTTCTTTCAGATCGCGCAATTCTACCAGCGCCCGGACAACAGCCGCCCGGGCGCCGGGAAACCCATCCAGCGCATCCAGAATCACCGTCCGCAGCTGGCACCAGTGCTCTTGTTCGGCCGTCCAACCGCCAGACTCCGCACCGGACGGCGTCGTCGCGGTGCCACGCCGCGCGGGACAAATCACCCGTTTCTCAAACGAGCGCTGTCGATCTTGTACCTGATCTTCGCAAGTCATAACTCGTGAGAATGATCACACTCTCTCACCAGCTCAAGCCGCCAAATCCTGCCCATTGCTGAAAACAAAACAAATAGACCAAAAAATAAATGTGACCGGCTCGTTTATCGGTGTCTATTTGCGTGCTCGGTGGCCCAAATCGACGGTCCATCTTTTTTCAAATTTTCATGCAAACCAAATCAGCAGCTTACAGAGAAATCGAAAACAGGCCGCGCGGCCCTGGCGCTACTCTGGCCCCGTAAGAGGTCACCATGAAATCGAAGCAAAGACGCAAAATCGCGCAGCAAAACGGCGCCAAAGCAGCCGGGGCGAAGTCCCCGCAAGGCATCCAGGCATCCAGGCATCCTCTCTGAACGCAATCCGTCACGGACTCCTCTCCAAAGCGCTGGTCCTCTCCACCGAATCCCAGGAGAAATTCGACCAGCTCCTCAAGATGTATCTGGAGAAATTCCAACCCCAGGACGGAGTGGAAACCGACCTCGTCTACGAAATGGTCGCCGCCAAATGGCGTCAGCAGCGGGTATGGATGACCGAATCCACCGCGCTCGAACTGGAAATGGACGACCAGCAGATCGACATCGACGAGCACGAAGCCAAAGGCGGCGAAAAACTCAACATGACCAATCCGCGGCGGATTGCCATGGCCTACACCCGCATGGCCAATAACGAAAAGACGCTGGAGTTGCTCCTGCGCTATGAGACCAGCTTCAGCCGCATGCATGATCGCGCCGTGAAATCCCTCTTCCGTCTGCGCGAAAACTTAAATTGCGAAACGACCCCAAACCCCGATCCGCCGCCCCAACCAAATACAAGGAATCAGGGCCGCGACCCTGAAGAATGGCCCCCTCAGCCGCAGCAAATTCTGACGCCCGAATCGGAGCCAGTGATAGAGAATGTTCTTTCTACACTGGAGGAAGTCGAGGTCGTTACTACACGGATACCTGACGACGGCGAGTCTTCAACTGATTAGTACGGCTAGGGAAGAAACATCATGGTCGAAACCTTGGCTGTACTGCCAGGAACTTTGGATGTTGTTGATCCTCAAGCCCACTCGTGGCATCGGACTGATTCAATCTCCTCCCCCTCGAGTAGACGACGCCGTACCGCCGGCGTCAGAGTGTAGTATTGCGTGCGATTGTTGTCGCAGACGCCCATTCGGTCGCACGAATAAGTCACTCCTTTCTCGGGCAAGTATCTAAATAGAAACTCTCTCCTTGCCAGACTAGGAGAATGCCGGTTATACTCCTAGTTAGGCTAGGGAGGAACGTCATGGCCAAAACCGTCGATCTGTTGCCAGGCACTCTTGATGTATTGATCCTTAAGGCCGTCTCGCTGAGACCTCTCCACGGCTACGGTGTACTGCTCCGTATCGGGCAAATTTCGGGCAATGCTCTGCAGATTCCACAGGGATCGCTGTATCCGGCCCTCTACCGGCTGGAACACCAGGAATTGATCGCCGCCGAATGGGGCGTCAGCGATAACAATCGCAAGGCAAAGTACTACACGTTGACGCCGGCGGGACGGCGTCGTTTGCTAGAGGAGACAGCCGGCTGGAACCGTCTGGCTTCCGCAATGACAGCGGCGTTGAATGCGACGCCGGAGGAGATTTAACGTGCTGAAGCGCCTGCGCTCTCTCTTTCGTGTCCTCACCTCGCGGACTGGTTTTGAACAGGGGATGACCGAGGAACTACGCTTCCACATCGACCAATATACCGACGATCTCGTGAGATCCGGTGTTTCCCGGCACGAGGCGTCACGGCGTGCCCGCATCGAGTTCGGCAGCCTGAATAGTGTTCAGGAAGACTGCCGTGAAGCGCGCGGCCTGCATCCGTTCGACGAACTCCGCAGGCAACTTCGCCACGCAAGCCGGCTGCTGCGAAAATCGCCTGGTTTCACGGCAACGGCGCTGATAACGCTCGCCGTCTGCCTGGGCGCCAACCTCACCATCTTCGCCGTCGTTGACTCTATCCTCCTCCGGCCGCTGCCATTTCCGGAGGCTTCCCGCCTGGTCACGGTTTACAATTCCTATCCCAAGGCGGGTGTGGATCGCGATGGTTCCTCGATCACGAATTACTATGAACGCCGCGGAAAAATTCCGGCCTTCGGGTCCCTCGCCATCTATCGCAATGGCACCACGGTGGTCGGAGAAGCCGGCGCCACGGAACGCGAGCCGGTCGCCAAAGTCTCTCCGGAATTCTTCACCACCCTGGGGGTTGGCCCCATATTGGGCCGCGCCTTCACCGACGCCGAGACCTCTTTCCAAACGGACAGGGTCGCGATTCTCACGGACTCTTACTGGCGCCAACACTTCAACGGGGACGCAGGCGTCATCGGCAGGCAAATCCGTGTGGACGGCGTTCCGAATACCGTCGTCGGCGTTCTGCCGCCCAATTTTCGCTTCCTCTCCTCCAAAGCCCGCCTCTACTTCCCGTTTTCATCGAGCCTGGAAGACCGCGGTCCGAAACAACGGCATTCTGGCGGCAACTACAAGCATCTGATTGCCCGTCTGAAACCGGACGCGACCCTGGAACAGGCTCAAGCGCAGATCGATGCTCAAAATGCATCCCTCGAAACGGATGACAGCAGGGCCAGGATGGAGGCCGATGCGGGGTTCCGCTCCATCGTTGCCCCCCTTCAGGCAGACCATGTCGCGGGCATTCGCCCAACTTTGCTGTGGATGCAGGCAGGCGCCTTGACGCTGCTGTTGATCGGGGCGGTCAACCTGACGAACCTGCTTTTGATTCGAGCCAATAGCCGCTGGAAGGAAATGGCGGTGCGGCAGGCTTTGGGCGCTAGCCGGTGGCATGTGGTGAGTGAGGCGGTAGTGGAAACCGTGATGCTGACACTGGTCGGTGGACTGCTGGGTCTGGCCGCGGGCGCCGGGGGGATACGCCTTCTGACCCTGTTGGGCGCGGATCGCTTGCCATTGGGAAGCTACATCGCCGTGGATTCTCGCATGGCGTTCGCAGCGTTGCTCGGGTCGGCGGCCCTCGGCCTCGCGCTTGCGCTGCCGATCGCATGGTTCAATCTCCGGGGCCAGCGGACCCATGCCATTCAATCGGAGGGCCGGTCGGGGACGTCCAGCCGGGCCGCTCAAAGGCTCAGGCACGCGTTCATCGTGGCGCAGTTCGCGCTGGCGCTGATTCTCTTGACGGGCGCTGGCCTGCTGGGGCTTAGCCTGGAACGGGTAATGGCGGTCTCTCCGGGCTTCCGGCCGGACCACGTTCTCACCGGCCAGATTTCAGTTCCGTGGAACAAATATCCAAGCTGGACCGTTCGCCTCGCGTTCAATGCCAAGCTCATGGAGGCGCTCACCCGGCAGCCCGGGGTTTCGGCGGCGGCCATTGTGAACAACGTCCCGTTTAGCGGAAACAGCGGCAAGAGCGCTGCCACGGTGAAAGGGTATGTACGCCGGCCCGGCGAATCGCTGCGGGCGCACTATTCCTACGGCGTGGACGGCGACTATTTCACGGCTATGGGTTTCTCGTTGCGCGAAGGACGATTTCTCAATGCCGCCGATTCTCGCCGGCCGGAGCGTGTCTGCGTGGTGGACGACGACTTCGCCGGGCATTACTGGCCCGGCGCGAGCGCGATCGGTCAGCAGCTTTATCCTGGGGGTGAACCTGCTCCGGATGCGAAACCGTTCACGGTCGTCGGTGTCGTTGGAGCGGTGAAGCAGGCGGAACTCAGGGACCAGGCGGCCCAGGGCGCGGTCTATTATCCGTATGCCCTGCGCAGTGACGATAACCTTTTCGTTGTGGTCCGCTCTGGTCTTCTGCCCGAATCCTTGGGACCCACTTTGCAGCGGCTGCTCCGGGAAATTGACCCCGAACTGCCCGTCAATGATCTGCGTTCCATGGATGCTCGTATAGGCGACAGCCTGGTGGCGCAGCGGTCTCCGGCATTGCTGGCAGCCATTTTCTCGCTGATCGCCTTGCTTCTGACCGCCGTCGGCACCTACGGTGTGTTGAGCTACGCCGTGGCCCAGCGCCGCCGCGAGATTGGCGTGCGCATTGCGTTGGGAGCCCGGCCCGGTCAGATTCGCGGCCAGTTTCTTGCACTTGCTTTACGCCTGATGGCGGCGGGCACACTCATCGGCATCGCTGGAGCGTGGTTCATCGGCAGGGCTATGCGAACACTTCTCTTCGAAGTACCGGTGGTGGACCTAGCTACCCTCGCCGCCGCGATCGGCGTCATCAGCTTAATTACCTTGCTCGCCTGCCTGCTGCCGTCTCACCGCGCCGCCCGGATCTCCCCAATGGAGGCGCTCGCCGGCCAGTAAGCCGGGAGGGTTACCTGCCCTGACGCAGCCCACTCCACCCCGCGCGACAACAGCGTTCGAAAGTGCGGGCATTCATAGTTGGGATTGGGTTCGTTTTTCCAACTGTGACCAAGCATGGTTGTGTAGACCCTTCCCTTTCCGTAGTTGCGGACCCAATCCATGGGTTCGTTTTGCTGCGAGTCCTTGGAATAGGCCGAGGTAAGTATCGTCAGACCTTGCGCGGGGCCGTGCTGACCGTGAGTCAATTGTTCCGAAGGGTGCATCCAGAGCCGTGGCATACCCTTGATAATCGGGTGATCCAGGGCGACCATGCGCATCTCGAAATCGTGACGGGGCCCGTGCCCGGGATTCATTCCCGTCCCCTTGGGTATTACCTCCACTCGTCCGTCATCGGTGACCTTCAAGCCGGGGCCGAAGCTCTTATCGCGCCAGCCCAATCCGATCATCTCGTTGTAGGCGTCCCAGTGAAGAAAGGCATTATTCGCCGCGTGGAAGACAATGATGCCTCCGCCTGCGCGAACATAGCGCTCCAGCGATTCCTCAACCTGGCGCGGCCAGCGCACGCCATCCTCCTTGTGGCCGCCATTGAAATTGATAAACACGGCGTTGTATCTCTGAAAGTCCGGACTCCATGGCTTAGCTCCGTCCCATGTGGAGACATCCACCGTGAAGCGTCCGGTCGCGGTCAAAATCTGGCGAACCGCGGTGGTGGAATATTGCCAGTCGTGATTGTTCATGCCATCGACGATCAATATTTTCAGCGGCGATGGCTGCGCCGCAAGCAGGAACAGGAGAGCGGCAAACCGGATCATTGCGCCGATTCCGCAAGCCGTTGGCGATAGGCCTGGCGCGCATATTCGTAAGCTTGGGCTGCGGCGCCCCGCTCCTCCAGACGGATCTTCGATTCCTTCTGGCTCCAGCATTGATCTACGGCCTTCAGGCACCACTCAGCGCTTTTCCGCGAGGCCCGGATCGGCTTGCCGGCGGTAAGAACAAAGATCGGATTTGTGTGCGAAGAAGGCAGGATTCGCAGCGCGATCCAACTGCTGGCGGCGACATTGACGTCAAACGAAATGGGTCGGAGCTGACCGTCGGCGGCGATCTCCTTTCGCGCGACGGCCTCGCCGTTCACAATCAACTCCACCGGCACGGTCCGGGTGCTGCCGATGCGGGCACGCTCGACATCCCAGTACGGTTTCTGGTCCAGGCGCAGCGTGCGGATGGCTTCGTTTGGCATTTCGTCCAGCAGCGCCGCGACGTTGGTCGTAACCTTTACCGTTGCCGGCGCCGGCAGATTCACTTCGCTGCCGCCCTCGCCCATCTGCTGATTGTTCACCCGGAAGTCGATGATGTGGCTCTTGCCATCGGAGACGTAGTTTCTTCCCTCGCGGATCCCTTCGGACCAGTCGCGATAGTTCAGCTTCCCCTTCTGGCGGACGTAGCTGCGTCCGAGGCCTACTTTGTTGTCGTAGATGCAGGGAAAGTCGGTCTCGCCGCTAATGCGCGTCCGATAGCCCACGTTCAGCGTGTGATACCAGATGTTGAGCTCCCACGGATAAGGTGTGTCCACGGTAGAGATGAAGTCCACCAGATCATGCGTGACGCCCACGATGTATTCGTTCGCGCCGATACCATCGAATGGCGGCATCTCGAGCGAAGGCACCTTGGGGTCCTTCAGCGCGAGCCCCCAGCCTGAGTGGGCGAAGCCGGTGATCGCGTTCTGCGATTTAGCCCACTTGAAAACGGGCAGGCCCCAACTCGGCCAGTCCTCGATGCGCTTGGCTCCGGGATAATCCTGTTCCTTCAGGCTGAGCAGCACGATGTGTCCCGTGTGGCTGGAAGGGAAGCCGGAAACCTCCACGTCGTAGCGCATCAGGTTGTCCGTAGTCGAAAGCTTGTTGTCTTTGCCTTCGAAGAAGGTCTTCTGGAAATACCAGCCCGGACCCCACGTCAGGACAGAGCCGATTTTCAGGTCTTCGCCCAGGATGTGGCGCATCATGTCTTCCGGGTAAACGCCCTCAGTTGGTTTTTCGTAGTGAGAGCAGCCGGCGGCGTGAATGTGATGATCACCGGAAATCCAGCCAAGCTTGGCGGGATCGATCCAGCGTTCGGCGCGATAGGTGATTTCCTGCGGTTTGCCGTCAATATGGAGGCGCTGCGTTTTCTTGCGGTATTCCGGTCCGCGGGAACACTCGACGATGTAATCGCCGGAAGGGAGCATCAAGGTTTCCCCAGTCGCCCGGTAGACCTGCGGCTGAAAGAAGAAGTCGGGCGCCAGGCGCTTGGCCCGCGAGGGGTAAATGCGGCCGTGGCTGTCTCGGACAATGAAGCCTGCCGTGGTAGGTGTGCCATCGGAATCCTGCACGCGGAAAGTGACCTTAGTCGCGGGTTTGGCGGTAAACAGGATGTCGATTTCGCTGCGGAATCCCAGATCCTGTGAGCCTTGTCCAATGTCAAAGATCAGTTTCGCTTCGCGCTTGCCGGCGTCCCGGCTATAGAGCTGCACCACACGGTACTCAACTTCGAGGCCGGAAAGGTGAGGCCGCATGGGCTGCTTGTTGAACATGTCGATGTCGAAGAAGCGGCGGCCCGGATTGCCGGTATTCGCCATCTGCCCGGCGTCGGGACTGGATGCGGCAAGCACCGCAGTCACTCCGGCATCATTCTGAACTTTCACAAGGAACGTCCGCCAGCCTTGCTCCTGAAGCTCGGCTTTGGCTGGGCCCTGCTGGACCTTGACGCGGCTTTCGGGATTGATGTTGATTCCGATCAGGCAGTAGCGGTCGAGGATTTTCTGAATCAGTTCGACGTCGCCGGAAGAGGCAGCGAGCCGGCGGAGTTCCTTATCGTCGGCTGCGGGCAGCGGTTCGCCTAGCATTTCAAGAGAGTCGAGAACGCGGACCGCCTGGGCGGCTAAAGGCTGGCGGTCGACTGTGTCGACCAGCGGCAGGTCTTCGGCAAAGAGAATGGGCGCGAGGAGGGTGAGCAGCAGGTAGCGCATGACGGGAATATACCAGACTATGACGTGGTCTGGAACAACAGCAAGTCGAGGCTGAATGTCACGCGCATCGCCTTTGCCGGCTGGGACTGCATCGGACGGTAAATAGAATGGAACACATCCTCCACGGCTGCCTCTTCCAGATCGGCCGCGGTAGTGATGCGGGTCTGGCGGATCAACCGGAAGCCTGGCGAGAAGGTCTCCACGGTGCGGGTGACGCGTTCACGCCCCGGACCTCGTAACTCGATGAGGTCATCGGGTGCGGGAAGCGCGACGAGAAGCCGGCCTTCGTCCTTCAGAACGCGGCGAAATTCCTCCGGGTTCATGCGAGCGGTGATGGATAGAATCAGCGAGAACGATCGGCTCGCATAGGGGATGAGACGATCCGCATTGGCTACAATCCACTCGCAGGCTGGGTAGCGGCGCGCCGCCGCATCCACGGCCGAAATAGAGATGTCCACTCCGTGCGCGTCGAATCCGTGCCGGCCGGCGAGAGAGCCAAGATAGAAACCGTCGCCACAGCCGGCATCGAGGACGCTATCCTGCGGCGCGGGTGCTGCGAACTCTTCGATGGCGTTCAGGATTGGCGTTGTCACACCGAGGTCATGCAGGCGCCGCCGGCCAGTCACTGCCGCCGCCGTGTCCCCTGGATTTTTGGAACGCCTCTCTTGCGGCTGCAGGAGGTTGATGTAGCCGCTGCGCGCCACGTCAAAGGAGTGGCCCCGCGGACAAAATACACGCCTGTCCTGGCGCTGTAGGGTCAGTTGGCAGTCGCGGACCGGGCATCGGAGCATGAGTCGAGTGTAGCGGAAGGGAGGTTTGAGACAACCGGACGCTTACGACAAAATACCGCACTGCCACTCTGGCTGATCATTCCCTCCGCCGCCATAATGATTTCCGCCGCTCTATCTGATGTTCGTTTCAGTATCCACCGAACAGACGATGGCATTGTCCAACGCAGCTTTTACTTTCTCGAGCCCCGGCGGTCATGGTGTCTTTTCCCGCCCTTTTCGTCGCCGGCATTGCCAGCCTGCTCGGCGAACGAATCGATCCTGGTCCTCGAGAGCATTAACCCTGCCATGGGCTCGCTGTGGGCCCACCCCGCGTGCGGGATATGGTGGGCATGGGACGCCAGGCTGACCTCCGCGTTTCTATTACTACTGATCTACGGAGCCTACGTGATCGTCCGGCAGTCCTTGGAAGCCGAACAGCGAGCCACGATCTGCGCCGTGATCTGCATTTTCGGCATGGCGGATGTACCGCTGGTCTATCTGTCCAATCGGCTGTTCCGAACGCAACATCCTGCGCCCGTGATTGGCGGTGGTGAGAATTCGGGCCTTGCACCGGACATGCTCTTCACCTTTCTCTACGCCCATATCGCGATGGTTCTTTTATGGTTATGTGTGGTTCGAGTGCGACGCAGGCTCGCGCGGCTGGAACGCGCCGTAGACGGGCTCACCAGGCGTCCTGATTTGGATTAGCCGGCGGGAACAAAGTCTTCGCAGTCAGATTAAGAAGCTCCAAATCCCTGTTGGAGGAAAAAGAACGCCCGGCTTCCACCACCACGCCACCCCGCGGCAGGTGAAGGGGCGGCGGGGCCGCCAATTGCCGCCTCACTAAAACCGGACCGGAATCGGTCGAAGAGAGAATTGTGACATCGCAGCGCTCAACGGCCGGTACCTGTGGACGGAATTACGGGCTCAAACGAGCGGCTGGCGCTGCCTGGACAAGAGAATGAACGTAACTGACGTTGGGAGTGGTGAGTTCCAGATCACCTCCGATCAGGACGACGTTTTGATTGCTAACAATCTCCGATGTGCGATAGCAATGATGATCTATGACCCCGTTGCTCGAGTCGGCGGGCTTCTTCACTTTCCGCTGCCCGAATCCAAGCCGAATCCTGATTGGGCACGGCAGCAGCCGGCGGCGTTCGCCGATACCGGGATCCCTTTGTTTCTTCAGCTTGCCATTGAATCCGGCGCTCAGAAAGAACGCCTGATTGTTCAGGCGGCCGGTGGCGCCCAAATGCTGGATGAGCCGGGGGCGCCGCAGATCGGCAAGAAGAATTACCTTGCCATGCGCAAGGTTCTCTGGAAGACGGGCGTCCTCATGAAGCACGAAGAGATAGGTGGCACAGCCCCGCGAGCAGTCGCGCTGCAACTCGAAACCGGACGAATGGCGATCCGCGACACTGGAGAGCTCACTCCCGATCCGCTGTGGGACTGGGAGCAGAAGCCGATCGGAAGCTGATGGCAAGCGGTTCAGTTCGCGAGCCCATTAGGGCTCTTCGATCCAAGGATCCTGTCTCTCGGGCCCGTCATTGCGAAACTCTCACCGCGTTACGCAGGGAAAAAAGGGGCAGGAAGGACCTGCAAAGCCGTTTGACCGACGTCGAACGCCAGTTGAGCGAGATGGCGGCCCTGGCTCGCATCGGTAATTGGGAGTTTGATCTGATGAACGACCAGATCCGCTGGTCTGAGGAGACTTTTCGTATCTTCGGGCTCGAGCCCGGCGCTCATGAGCCGGATTTTGCTGACATCCTCTTGAGCATTCATCCGGAGGATGCACCGCTTTTTGACCGCGCAATTCACCGCGCCGTTACAGCCGGCGAGAGCTATCGGCTGGATCTGCGTATCCGCTGCCCCAATGGAGGGCAGAAGCACATTCATGCTCAAGGTTCTCCCGTGTGTGATCCGGATCGGCGCGTTGCCCGGATCATCGGCACTGTGCTCGACATCACCGAACGCAAGCTAGCGGAGCAGAAACTGCTTGCCGACGCCACCTACGACGCACTCACGGGCCTTGTGAACCGGCGCGCCTTGTACGAGAAGCTGGAAGGCTCCATTCAAACCGCGAAGCGCAAGGACACCCCCCTGGTAGTCTGCGTTTCCGATATAGATAAGTTCAAAGGCGTCAATGACACGTTCGGGCACGCCGCCGGCGATGAGGTTCTTATTACTTACGCGCGCCTGCTGCGGGATGGTACCCGCGAGAGCGATATTCCCGCACGGCTCGGTGGGGACGAGTTCTGTATCGTCTTCCCCAGGGCCACGGCGCCCCAGGCAGTTGTCTGCCTCGAACGGATCCGCCAGCGCTTTCAAGACATGGAGTTTCGTGGCGCCTCAAACTCCTACTCCGTCACGGCGACATTTGGAGTAGCGCAATGGACGGAGGGCATGACCGTCAAAGAACTTGTGGAAGCGGCCGACCAAGCTCTCTACCGTGCAAAAGAGCACGGCCGCAACTGTGTGTGGACCGGCGCTGTTCCCAGTTAGACCATTTCAAAAAAACAGGCCGGCTTCCGATAAGGAACCTGGGGGTTGCAACATTTGAGTAGCGATATCTCAATCCTGCGGGAGATTCTTCAAAGCGAAACGGACGGCCCTTGTCTGAAGGCGATCAAGTTCATCTGCACCGAGCCGAATCTGTTACCGGCGGCTGTCGCCGAGTGCGTCAATTTCTCTGGGTATCGTCCAATCCTCGTTTGACCAGAAGATTGCCACCTACATTGAACGGTTTGGAGCTACTATTCCTTCTGCAGCGGTCATCAAGCTGCTCGACCTGCTCGGGCGTATTTCGGATTGTTCGGATGTCCGGCATATTCTTCTGCGGCTGCGGAGCTCCGACCCGGGGGTTCGATCCAAGATCGCGATGCTTCTAAGCCGCAGCGCGCTGAATGTCAACCTGATCGAGGAACTGCTGAAGTCGAACGATCCTCGCGTGAGGGCAAACGCCATCGAATCGACCTGGCAGCTTCACGATTTGCTGCCGCTGATTCGCAGCGCCACGTCTGACCCACATAACCGCGTTGTGGGCAACGCCCTATTTGCTCTCTACAAACTGGGAGACACCAGCGCCACGGCCGCCATCATTCAAATGGCGAAGCACCACTCTGTGGCCTTCCAACTTACTGCTCTTTGGGTTATGGGTGAGACGGAGGACCATTTCGGGCGCTCGCCCAGACGGAAAACGGACGGGTCCGCTGGAGGGCGCTGCGATCGCTCGAGAGGCTGAAAAAAGCGGCGAATGACCGCGGAACCGATGGGCAGCACACGGCGAAATCATCTTCGCCCGCCGTTGCGGTGTGCGGCTGATTCTCTTTAGGCCGGCTATTTTTCCAACATCTCGTCCAACACGCGGCCGACCGACCCGTTCGGAACTTCTACGTCGAGCATGGTCGCCAGCGTGGGAGCGATATCGTTCACCGCGATCCGTCCGTTATAACGTCCCGCCCGAATGCCGGGCCCCATAAACACAATAGGAACATGGGTGTCGTAGTTGTATGCCGAGATGTGCGACGTTCCGGTTGCTTCATTCTGAAGCAGGTAGAAAGGATCGAGTATGACGAACAGATCAGCGGACCGGGCAATATGGAAACCATTGCGAACGCGATGGTCGATCATGTCGTCCAGCAATTCGTTGCGCAGCAATTGCGAACGCGTGTAGACCCGCGCAATGTGCGGAATGGTTCGCAGCGCCTCGGCTGCCGTCCTCTGAACGTCGGCCTCATTCAGCTTCTTGCGCGCCATGAGCCCGTGGTCGAGGTAGATGATTTCGTAACCTTTCTTCATCTGCACCCAGTCTCCGTCGCCGTACTTTGCCACCAGGGCCGATTGAAGCGTTGTGGTGATTAGAGCGGGTTTGATAAAGCCTGCGGACATATGATTCTGGACACTTACCGCGGGAACCGGAGAGACACCATGGTCCGCGGTCAAAACGACCAGGACGTTCCCAACGCCGGCCTTGGACTCGGCAAAACGAATCAACTGTCCGATTATCCGGTCGGTCTGAATGGCGATGTCGCGGATCTGCGGATCGTCCGGACCCAGGGTGTGACCAATTCGATCATTCGATGAGAAGCTGACACTCAGAACGTCAGTGGCAGGCCCGCGGCCGAGTTGTTCGCCTTCCAGCGCCGCTTCCGCGAATTGTTCGATGATCTGATTACCGTAAGGCGTTCGTTCCAGGGCGTCGTAAAAGATTTTGCCGGTTTGGGTGGGCAGGGTTGTATACGCACTGGTGCTCGGTTTTCCGTCGAAAGGTAACCAGCCTTTTCCCAGGAACTTATCCACCGCGCGGCTGCCGTTGTATCTGGCGGCCCAGGCCGGAAGCGCGTCGAAATAGTATGTGCTGCTTACGAAATTACCCGTCGCCGAATCGAACCAGTACGCGCCGTTTGCCATCCGGCCTACCGGCAGGATGGCGCTGCGGTCTTTGATGGAAACTCCCACAGCCTTCGTCAGATTGTGGTTTGCCATCTTCAACTGATCGGAAAGCGTGCTCACCAAAAGCCGGTGCGGTGACGCCGCGGGGTCGCCGGGCTTGCCGCCAAGCAGCTTGACCGAGGGGTCACTCACGCTCGTGACTTCCTTACCGGATTCCCGGTCAACCCATTCATTGGCGACAATGCCGCTGATAGAGGGAGTCGCGCCGCTGAGAACGGTGGAGTGACCGACCGCAGTGACGGGAGGGAAGTGTTCGTAGTAGCCGCTGGTAAATACCGCGCCCTGGTCCATCAGGCGGGCTAATCCCGCTTTGTAGTCGCTGCGGAAACGGGTTAGGTAGTCGTACCGGAACTGGTCGATGACGATGGTGAGAATAAGCTTCGGCTTCTTTGGGACGGCGGTCAGGCCGCTTCCGGCAAAAAGCACACTGGCTGCCAACAGCGCGAGGATTCGTTTCATGATCGCGCCGCTACTCCAGGATGGAGGCGCCCGTTCCCTGGATCTGGTAAATAGTTAAGCCGGATTTCACGGACGCAGCGTTGAATTTGCGTCCCTGTTCCTCAGCCTCATGCTTCGCCTGCCCGATGGCTTGCTCGCGCGTGAGTTCGATCTTGACCAGTTTGCCTTCCGCTACCGCGAGCTTGCCAATAGAATCCTTCGGAAACACCAGGTCGCCGTCGTCCACCTTGATTCGCAGAAGCTTTCCAGTGGCGACATCGGCGAGGCTCATCCAGCAGCCGGCCATCTGACAAACCTCGGTGATCTTTCCCTTCACCTGAACGGTTTTGCCTACGTGACTGGCGGCAGCCGAGAGGATTTTGTCCACCGGTTCTGCCTGTTTGAGCGTGAGAGGACTGCCGAGATTTAAGGCTGCGGCGGAACACAGGCCGGCAGCGAGTAGGAGAACGGGGACGATTTTCATCTCTCTGCCGATTATCGCAACAATCGAGCCGAACCGGAATCAGGATCTGGCAAAGTAAAGGGCGGCGGCTCTTTCGATGTCGGGCTTGGTCATCTGCACAGGACGGCTTTCGTACCGGCTGATGGACTGCAGGATGTTGCAAATATCCGTGGGATAGCACGCGCGGAGTTCCACACGGCCTTCCCGCAGACAGATCTTGCGAAGGAACTCCGCACTGTCCGGCTCGGCGGGAATTCCCTTGCTGGTGATGACGCGATGGAAGATCTGATCGAATACGACGGCGTCGCAGGCCTCTATATAGATCTTATTGTGGATTCGGCGCAGGAACGCTTCGTCAGCTAAATCCGCCGGATCGAGGTTGGTGGAAAACACCACCATCAATTCAAAGGGGATCTGGAATTTCACGCCATAGCGCAGCGTCAGGTAATCTACGCGGCGATCAAGAGGAACAATCCAGCGGTTCAGGAGGTCGCGCGGCGACATCAGCTGGCGCCCAAAATCGTCGATGATGAACAGGCCGTTGTTTGCCTTCATCTGCAGGGGCGCGGCGTAAATTCCGGATGCTTCATCCAACCGTAATTCCACCATGCTCGGAATCAGTTCGCCGCCGACCACGATGCAGGGGCGCCGGCACAGCAGCCAGCGTGGATCGATTTCGTAATCATCCAGTTCCAGCCTCTGGTGTACAACCGGATCATACAAACTGATAATCTGGCCATCCACCTCGACGGCGTAGGGGATCAGAATAGCGTCCTGATAAACACGCAGCATACGTTCTGCAATGCTTGTTTTGCCGTTTCCGGTTGGACCGTAGAGGAAGATGGAGTTCTGCGAAATCAAAGCCGGGCCGAGTTGGTCCAGGAGGCGGTCGGTGATGATCAGGTCCGAGAAGGAATCTTTCAGGGTAGCGCGGTCCACGTTGAGGTGCGCGGCCTGCATATTCGTGGCGGCGTGATAATCGTTCAGCGCGACCGGACAGGCTCCTGCGTATTGCGTGACCTGAAAACGCTCGCCCGCCAGTGCGCGGCCGGCAGCGGAGAGTGAGAAATGATAGTCATTTCCTACCATCCCCTTTATTTCCACCATGTGTTGCTGCCGCATGTGCACGAAAACGCTGCTCAGCACACCCATGGAAAGCTTTAACTTCTGGCTAAGCGATTCCAGGGTTGCGTAGCCTTCCAGCAGGATCCGGCGAAGCATCAGATCGAGCACCAGGGCCTGTGATATCCCCAGTTCTTCGATTGTCTTAGGGACAGCCGGCGAGAAACTCGGGCGTAGCGCTGCAGGGGTTGCCATTAGATTTAGCATCGGCGGCAATAGCTGGAAACTTTATGCACGCCAGGGCGGCGTGTTCCGTCATACCATTTCAGTGGTCTCTCTGCGCCGGCTTCTTCGTCTTCCATCATTGCTGTGCGTCATAGGAAGTCTGCTGGCAGAGGAACCTGCGCCATACGAGCTCTACGTTGCCGCCAAACAGTATGAAAAGAAAGGTGATGTGGTGCAGGCCTACATCTTCTACTCAGAGGCGGCCGCTGCGGATCCCACCAATAAAAAGTACTGGCAAAAGATGCAGGCCCTGCGGACGCGGGCGGCGCTTGCCTCTAAAGTGATGCCCAGCGATAGCCCAGGCGGCTCATGGATTAGCGCTGAACCGGAAGAGTCCGAGGAATCGCCCGAGGATCCCCCGCCGGGTCCCAAGGAACTTGAGGAGGCCCGCAAACCTCAGCCGCCATTTGAACTTGACGCCTCGGGCGGGAAGAAGGATCTTGACATTCGGGGGGATTCCAAAAGCCTGTACGAACAGGTTGCCAAAACCTATGGCTTGGATGTCGTCTTCGATGGGGAATATCAACCGCGGCCGTCGCAGCGGCTGAGACTCGAAGGCGCCGATTATCGCGACGCCTTGTATGCTTTGATGGCCGCTACCGGCAGTTTCATTGTCCCGATCAGCGGCAAGGTTTTCATGGTGGTGCAGGATACCCTGCAAAAACGGGCTTCCGTTGAAAACAACGTTGCTATGGAACTGCCGATTCCGGAAGCGGTTTCTCTGCAGGAAGCGCAGGAGATGGCGCGCACCGTGCAGCAAGTCATGGAACTGCAGCGCTTCTACGTCAACGGTGCGAACCGCACCATCTACTTCAGGGACCGCGTCTCCAAGGCATACCCCGCTCAGCAGATCCTGAATCAACTGCTTCACCACCGGCCTCAGGTGGACATCGAGATAGAGTTCCTTTCCGTCGGCAAAAGTTCGACCCTAAACTACGGGGTGTCGCTGCCCACAAATCTCAATATCAGCAGTTTCGGTCGATTTGGCGTCGCCGATCCGGTGGATCTGACAAAACTCGGCCAGTATCTGGTCTTCGGCGGCGGGCAAACCATCCTGGGGATTAGCGTTCTAACGGCACAGTTGATGGCGAACGTGAACAATTCGGAAAGCCGGACGCTGCTAAAGGCAGAAGTTCGCTCCGTGGACGGGCAGCCTGCCAGTCTTCACGTGGGCGACAAATTTCCCCTGCAAACTTCCGGATTCAACTTCGGAGCGCCGGCTGGGACCGCCAGCGGCTACGCGCCGAGTTTTAGCTTTGAGGACCTTGGGCTGGTGTTAAAAGTCACGCCGAAAGTTCACGGCGCCGACGAAGTCACGTTGGATGTGGACGCGGAATTCAAGGTGCTGGGAAGCGGCAGCGTGAATGGGATTCCCGTCATCTCCAATCGAAAGTTTGTGGCTCAGGTGCGGCTCAAATTCGACGAACCAGCCGCCATTACCGGTCTGATGAGCAGCAGTCAGGCAAAGACGATCAGCGGAATAGCCGGGGTATCGTCCTTGCCCGTAATGGGGCCGTTTCTGCGCAACAACACCAAGGAAGATTCAAAATCCGAAATCCTTCTGCTGATTACACCCCATTTGCTTAACTTACCGCCTACGGAAGCCGATGTGCGGCCGGTTTTCGTGGGGCCGGACACTCGTCCCCGCACGCCGCTCTAGAAAACCCTCTGCTATTCTCAACACATGTCGAAGATGTTGGAGGAGATCCGCGAGCAGCCAGTCGCGCTGGAACGTACGCTGAAAAGCGAACTGCGAAGCATCGGGAAGCTGAAACGCGCACTGGCGAGCAACCGTCCGCGCTTGATTGTGCTGGCGGCGCGGGGGACCTCCGATAATGCAGCCCAGTTCGGGCGTTATCTGCTGGAAGTGACCACGGGCATCCCCGTTTCGCTGGCCGCGCCCTCCATTTTCACCTTGTACCAGGCAAAGCTCGATTTCCGGGGTGTGCTGGTGGTAGCGCTGTCGCAATCCGGGGAATCCACAGATACCAACCTCGTGCTGCAGCGCGCAAGGGAACAAGGCGCGTCCACTGTAGGCATCACCAATGAGTCCGACAGTACCTTAGCGAGCCTTGCGGAACACCTTTTGCTGGTTCGGGCCGGCAGAGAGGCCAGCGTTGCCGCAACGAAGACCTATACCGGACAACTTCTGATGATGTATCTCCTGGCATACGCACTGGGAGCCCGTATTGAACTGGACGACTTACGTCGCATTCCCGAGCGCGCGAGCGGCGCCGTCGAACTTGAGAAACGCATCTTGGAACGGAGCGAGCGCTATACCTTCATGACGCGCGCCATCGTGGTTGGGCGAGGGCTGAACTACTCGAACGCCTTCGAGTTCGCCTTAAAGCTGATGGAAACATGCTACGTAGTGGCGGAGCGATTTTCTTCAGCGGATCTGATGCATGGTCCGATTGCGATGGTCGAATCGGCATTTCCATCCTTTCTGTTCGCGCCGCCGGGCGTCACCTGGCCGGGAATGAAGGAGATGATTGAGAAACTGCAGCATTTGAAGGCGGAGACGCTGGTAATTACCGATCTCAGTAACAGGGCTGCCATCGACGCCTCGCCGCACTCTCTTTGCGTCCCTTTGAAATTGGGCAGGAAATCTGCCGAGGCCGAAGACCTGCTTACTCCAATTCCCTATATTATTCCGGCACAGCTATTTGCCGCTTCCCTGGCCGAGCAGAAGGGTCTTGATCCGGACCGGCCCAGGACACTTTCAAAAGTCACGCAGACAATGTAGCGGTTATTTCTTACTGTCTTCGAGGGTCAGCAACGCCACCGATAGCTTCTTCACGGCTTCTTCCTCCAGTTCCGTATGCTTGGCGTCGAGCGGCAGCTTTGACATACTCAGATGTACCAGTTCATGAACCACCGAAAGTTCAGTATCCCTCAGAATTTCCGATCCTCGCAGATTCGAATCTGCTGAGTTCAGCACCTGGATGACTGCTTTCTTGGTGGGCAACGACCAATGGATATTGGCCACGGCCCGTTCCGGCAGATCCGAGGCGCGAACTATCTTCGACTGGATGCTCCAATCCTCAAGTGACAGCCGGCGTTGCCATTTGGCAATCCAGAAATACAGCATGTCTTGCGTGAGCAGCGAATCGGGTCCAGCCCCGGCGTGGCGCGCCTGGGACTGAGAGGGCGTAGTGGTGCGGGCGGCGCCTCCTCCGGCAGAATCAGCCTCTGCCAGTACGGAGACACCAAACGCAAACAATAGTAGGAGCACGGCGAAGGCGCGCATAATACCTAAATATCGGTCCAACTAGGGAAACTGGAATATACCGCAATTGCGGGGATTCGCGCAACTCTTGGAGAGGGAGCCCCGGGATGCCCCTCAAAATAGTGGGCCTGCCTACGGTCGTAATTTGGCCAAACATTCCTCGAACCGGTCCTGATGGACAACGCAAAACCCGTGATAACTTTCTAAAACTGCCGGAAGCTAATCACGCCCGTTGAGGACAAGACGAAGCAGCTCCGGCGGGAGTTTGAGCCGCACCGTTCAGACAAAAGCCCCAGCCGCAGGTTTTCTTTGGTAGCAACAAAGCGCAAGTTCAGTTCAGCGGACTGAACCCAGAGGCTCCAGATGTCTGGCAGATCGAACGGTAATTCTTGTCCTCAGGATGGTGCGGATTTCGGTGGCCCGAGATTCCGGCCTTGGGATTTGGTTTGCTCACTAGCCGCAGTCCCCGTGTCGCCATTCGGCGCCGGAACTGTGGCCGGCATAATTCTACGCCGCTCAACCCGGGACTACACTCTCTGCCGTCTGTCGCCCGTGATCAGGGAAAGCATCGGGCGGCATAAACTCGCGGTGCCGGGAGCCTGCCATAAAATAGAACAATGCGTGTTTCTTCCTGCGTGGCCCAAGGACTCATTGTGTTTCAATTGCTTCTTGGCGCCGGCTGCGCGCACCGGCGGCCGGCCGCAAAGCCCGTTGCGGCGCGGATCATCGGCACCGTGACGTACCTGCAGCGCATCGCCTTGCCGCCCGAGGCGACGATCGAGGTGACGTTTGCCGACGTGTCCATTCAGGATACGGCGCCCATACAGCTTGGCAACCAAGTGATCAAAGCCGCGGGGAAACAGGTGCCGATTCCGTTCGCAATCGGCTACGATTCGCGCCAGATTGTGTCCAGCCACACCTACGGCGTAGAGGCGAAGATTAAAGTCGGCGAACGGCTGATGTTCGCAAGCGACTCTCCCAACCTGGTGTTGACACAAGGACGCCCTACGAATGTCGAAATCATCGTCAAGGCCGTGCCCGCGCCGAAGTAACGTTTAGCCGCCGTCGGCAAAGCCCGGATAAAGCGTCATGCCGCCGTCGACGAAGATGCTTGCTCCGGTGATGTAGTCGGCCTGGTCGGAAGCCAGGAACGCGGTGACACGGCCGATGTCGTCCGGCTCTCCAATCCGTTTATAGGGCACCAGCGTCATCAGTGAAGCATAAGCCTCGGGGGTGTTCCAGGCCGCGGTATTGATAGGTGTGCGGACCGCTCCAGGACAAACGCTGTTGACCCGGATATGAAAGGGCGCCACTTCCTGAGCGATGCTCTTCATCATCAGCATCACACCGCCTTTTGAAGCTGCATAGTTGACGTGGCCGCCCCAGGGGATCACTTCGTGCACCGAACTGATGCAGATAATCTTGCCCGCGCTGACCGATACGCTCTCCACCACGCCGCGGCGTTTGAACTCCCGGATGGCGGCCCGCGAGCAGAGAAACTGGCCGGTGAGGTTCACGGAGATGACAGTGTTCCACTGGGCCAGGCTCATCTGATCGATGGGTGCGTCACGCTGCAGGCCGGCGTTGTTGACTATAATATCCACGGTCCCGAAATGGCCGATGGCGGCCTGGAACATGCTCTCTACTTCGGCTTCGCTCGAGACATCGGCCTTGAAAGCGATGGCGCGGCGCCCTTCCGAGGTAATGGTGTCCACTACTTCCTGCGCTGCCGCATCACCTTGCACGTAGTTCACTAACACGTCAGCGCCCGCCTGCGCCAAGGCAATGGCGATTGCCTTACCAATTCCGGAATTCGCACCCGTAACAATCGCGGTCTGTCCGTTCAGCAGTCCGCTAATGGCACGCGGGTGCGGTGCTCGGCCGTTTCGTTGTTCTGGCTCCATGCGATCATCTCCTGTGGCTATATGGGAACTTCGCCGCGCTTTATTCCGTCTTGCGGACGGATGCGACCAGTGCGTCCTTGGCACGGTAAATATGTTTGCGCAACGTGGCGGCTACAAGATTGGCATCGCGATTTTCCAGCGCGGTAACGATTTGAAGATGCTCGGCCCGTTCTTCGCCGAGCCTCGACCGCCAGCTTTGCTCAGAACTGTGAATTCGCGCGATCTTCAAATGGGCGTTGAGCCCTTCGTACATCTCCTGCAAGCGCCGGTTGCCCGAAGCTCTGACCAGGATGCGATGGAACTCGAGATTGGCTTGTTCGTGGGCCTTTCGACCTTCGGCGTCCTCGATCGGCCGGTCCAGCGACACCAATAACGCCCGTAGACGATCGAGATCAGCACTCTTCATGGAATTCGTTGCCTTCTCGGCCGCAAGACATTCCAAGGCGCAACGGATTTCAAAAGTTTCCTCGATATCCTGGACGGAAAGCTTCGCCACAAAAGTGCCGCTGCGCGGTTGAATTTCCACCAGGCCTTCCGATGCCAACTGTTGAATGGCGTTGCGAACAGGTGTCAGGCTGACACCTAGCTTCGCGGAAAGTTCGTCCACATGAAGGCGCTCGCCGGGTTTGAACAGGTGGCTGAGGATTCCCTCCCGCAGTGCTTCATAGACCGCGTCCACCGCTCTCTGCCTTTGAAGTTTCACAAGTTCCATAAGAGGAGTCCCATTGTGCCTTGTCTGGAGTATTTCACATTATATCCGCGAGGACTGAGGTTAAAGCCGGGCGTATGAGTGCCGTTCTACCAGACCCGGCAGACGCGCTCGCGAACCATCGGCTGTCCAACCTTGCACGAGAAAGCCGCCGCAAACTCCGGCATATTCGAAACCACGCCGTTGATACGGTACTCGTTCGGGGAATGCGGATTTGTGATGGCGTTGGCGCGCTTCTGCTCCGGACGCTCAGACCCGCAGGCCCATTGGGCCATGCCTACGAAGAATCGCTGATCCGGCGTCAGGCCGTCTACGGGTCGCAGCCGTTGGTTGGCGGTGGCATTCTTCCACGCCATGTACGCGAGGATGGTGCCGCCGAGATCAGCAACGTCTTCCCCCAGTGTCAGTTTGCCGTTGATCTTTATGTCGTCGATGATCGTATATTGCGAATATTGATCGGAGATACAGGTCGCCCGTTTGGTGAATTCAGCGGCATCTTTCTTCGTCCACCAATCGCGGAGATTGCCCTTGGCGTCGAACTGCCGCCCTTCATCATCGAAGCCGTGCGTCAATTCGTGTCCGATGGTGGCGCCTGTGTCGCCGTAGTTCGGAGCGTCGTCCATCCTGGCATCAAATAGCGGCGGCTGCAGTACGCCGGCGGGAAAGTTGATGTCGTTCATTTGCGGATCGTAGTACGCGTTGACCGTGGGCGGAGTCATCTGCCATTCGCCGCGGTTGACCGGTTTCCCAATCTTGGCAAGCTGGCGCCGGGATTCAAATGCCGCGGCGCGGCCGACGTCCTCCGCGAATTCCGCGGCGTCGATCTGCAGGGAACTGTAGTCGCGCCACTGGTTGGGGTAGCCGATCTTATCCACCATTCCGTGGAGTTTCAGCAGCGCCTGTTTCTTAGTCTCGTCGCCCATCCAGGAGAGCTGTTTTACGTCAGCCTCCATCGCTTTCTGAATCTCTCTGGTCATCGCCACCGCACGGGCCTTCACATCCGGGCCGAATGTCTGCTTCACGAAGACCTGCCCCAGCGCTTCGCCGAGATCTCGGTCGACATACTGCACGCAGCGCTTCCAGCGAGGCCGAAGCTGTTCAATCCCGCGCAGGTGCTTGCTGTAGAACTCGAAATTCTCCTGTACGAACGGGGAGGAAAGATACGGCGCCTTTTCATGAGCGAGGTGCCAGCGGAGATAGACCTTCCAATCGGATATGCTGCGGGTCTTGAGTTGCCCGTCCAGTTGCTTGAAGAACGCCGGTTCGGTGACATTGAACTCGGCAAGGGCAGGCAGGCCCACGGCGGAAAGATAACCCGCCCAACGGAACGACGGGGTGAGCGCGGTGAGTTGCGCGCGCGTGAACTTGTGGAACAAATTGTGCGGATCCCGTCTCTCCACGCGGGTCAGAGACGACTTTGCCAGCGCAGTCTCGATTTCCATTACCGTCGCCGCCTGCGATTTCGCGGCCGGCTCCGTGTCGCCCAGCAATTCGAATATTTTCTGAACGTGGACGAGGTAGCGCGCGCGGGTCTCCTTGGATTTAGCATCGTCCTTAACGTAGTAGTCGCGATCGGGCAGGCCCAGCCCTCCGGCGGCGACGAAGGCGATGATCCTGGTGGAATCCGCAAAATCCTGATTGGAGCCAAAGCCGAACATCGCATCGCTGCCAGCTGCCTCCAGGTGGATCCGGCCGAGGAGTGCGGGGATATCGTTGAGCGTGCGCAGCGCGGCGATTTCATCGAGCGTTTTCTTCAGGGGCTTCGCACCGGCTATTTCGATAGCCCTTTCATCCATGCAAGCCTTGAAGTAGTCCCCGGTCTTTTGCGCGGCGGCCGTGCGGTCCGCACGAGGCAGCGAGGCCTGTTCCAGCAAGCCCCAGAGATAGCGCTGATTATCGTCCGTCAATTTCGAATAGACGTCCCAGCGGGCCTGATCGGCGGGAATCGGATTCCGTTTCACCCAGTTTCCGCACGAATATCGGTAGAAGTCGCTGCAGGGGTCCACGGCGGAGTCCATCGACGTCAAGTCGAGGCTTGGAGTATAGGGCAGGGACGTCAGCGGCTGTTGGGCGAAGAGTGCGCCGGCGGTGAGCAGAAGCGGCAGGAGGATCTTCATCTTTCTTCGATCATACCGAGACTGCTCGGCCGCAACGGGCCACACATGGTCCAGAGGATAGTCGCCGCGATCAGGGGGATGAGCCCGAATCCGATGAAGACAGGAGTGTAGGAATAACGTTCTACCACCCAGCCCGTGATCAAAGTGAAGACCATGCCGCCGAAACCGGAACCCATGCTTGCCAATCCCCACACGGAACTGACCAGGTGCTTTGGAAAAATATCTGCTGGCATCGCAAGCAGGTTCGCGTTGCCGCCCGTGTAACCGACCATTGCGATAGACACAAAGGCGATCGACACCCAGACATTCGTGACCAGCACGGCGGGAATGGAGGAGAGCATCAGCATCATGAAAAGCGTGACCGTCCCTTTCCTCGCGATTGTCACGGAGTAACCACGCCGGATCAGGTAGCCGGAGAGCCAGCCGCCCAGCAGATTGCCGGAGCCCGCGACGAGGAAGGGAATCCACCCATACTTCCCGATGGACGCCATGCTGAAGTCGCGCGCATGTTTTAGGTATTCGGGAAACCAGAAAATGTAGAAGTACCAGGCGGAGTCGAAGAAGATCTTCGCAATCATCAGCGACCAGACGAATTTGTGGCGCAGCAGTTTAGCGACCGGCACCTTTACCGTCTCGGGTTCCTTTACCGCGGAGACGGGCGTTTCGTAAATGGGCCACCATACACAGAGCCATACCAGCCCGGTCACTCCGGTGGTTACAAACGCCGCGGGCCAGCCCCACGTCAATAAAATCCAGGCAACGAGGGGCGGCGCGATGATGGCGCCTACAGAGGATCCGCTATTGAAGATGCCGCAGGCCAGTGCGCGCTCCTTTTCCGGGAACCACTCCGCCACCAGTTTGATGGCGGCCGGCCAGTTACCGGCTTCTCCGATGCCCAACAGCAAACGTGCAAGGCCAAGAGTAATCGGGCCGGTGGCGAATGCGTGAAGTATGGACGCGATGGACCACCACCCGATGCAGAGTGCATAGCCGACTTTAGTGCCCAGCCGGTCAATCAGCGGACCGGAGATGCCGTTGGCCACGGTGTAGGCGAGCAGGAAGGCGAACACTACCCGCGAGTAGACTTCGTTGCTCATGTGGAACTGCTCGCGCAGCACGGGAGCGGCAACGGAAAGCGACTGGCGGTCCAGGTAGTTGATGACGGTGGCCCAGAAGGCCAGCGAGATCATCAGCCAGCGGGTTTTCT
>JBDUEM010000090.1:0-26115 GCA_040002435.1 Bryobacteraceae bacterium | reverse complement strand
ACACGCGTACATACGCCGCGCTTTTGCGGGCAGGCTTGAAGAGCGGGACTCGCCGTCTTGTAACGTGGCGATTTCCGGCCCTTTCGCACGAGTTGATTAAACGTCGGCACGAATTTCCTCTCTTGAACTTAGAAACTGTATAGTTACTTACAAAACAACGCTCGACGCACCAATCCAAACCTCAGAAAAAGCGCCGTCGAAGAAAAACCACGAGGGAAGCGGTATATTTTATTCACCGTCCCAGACTTGCGAGGGTAGCACTTCGGACTGGCCCATGCTGAAAGCGGCGTAATCCGCTAAAGCCTCGGGGCCGACTCCCAGCCGGGTTCCCATAACTTAACCACCTAGTCTTTACAACGACTTACGGTAGCCTTGCCGCCCGAAGGCACTGGGAAGGGTAGCGCAGGAGTAGAAGAATCAACTCGCCAAACCTTTCTATCTTACGGAACCATGTCCATTTTGTCAACATGTTGTCTATTCCCTTATTATTGTTTCGAAGGGAAATGTGAACAATGCCAACCCAGTCTCCATGGACTTTTAAGAGCCATTTTCGTTCCAAGGCATACGGCTGGAAGGGATCGAACCTTGCGGTCGGCAGGTTAAAGGAAGCAGTCTCCGAGATTAAGAAGGTGGCCCGGACCGACGCCGTGACGGCGGCGGATGGCGCGGTGACGCTCTTTGAACGCTTCTGGCCGGCCCTGCAACACATCGATACCTCTTCCGGAGCCGTAGGCAGTGCCGTCAACTGGGCCCAGCACGAACTCCTGCCGCTGGTCGCCTCCGCCCCCGCTGATCGCAAGACGCGGGACAAGTGGCTTGACCGGCTATGGAAGGCGATTCAGGAAGATGGCGTCGATTATCTCTGGCTCGTTCAGGATCACTGGGGAGAGCTTTGCGGCTCACCCACAGTTGCCTCCCGATGGGCCGATCAGTTTCTCAGCGTCGTGCGAGCCGCCTGGTCCGATAAGCGGCCGGGGAGCTACGCCACTGCCTCCAGCATGTGCCTTTCCGGGTTAGTCGCGGCTGAGCGGCATCAGGACCTGTGGGATCTCTTGGCCATCGAGCGGGTCCCGTTCTGGCCCTACCGCAAGTTCGGCGTGCTGGTGCTGTTGAAAGAAGGCCGGACGGAAGAGGCGCTTGCCTACGCGGAAGCAAGCCGGAGCCGTAACCAGCCTGATCCCGCGATCGATACGGCCTGCGAGAAAATCCTGCTCGACGCCGGCAGAACGGACGAGGCCTACAAACGCTATGGCCTCAAGGCCAACGATTCCTCAACCGGACTGGCAACGTTCCGCGCCATCGCGAAGAAGTATCCGTCGGTTGATCGCAAACGGATCCTCCAGGATCTGGCGGAATCCTCCGGTGACTCCGGCCGCTGGTTCGCCGCTACGAAGGACGCCGGCTTTTACGACCTTGCCATCCAGTTCGCGCAGGAAGGCCGCACAGATCCTCGCACCCTGAGCCGCGCCGCGCGGGATTTCGTCAACAACGACGCTCCGTTCGCAATGAGGGCCGGGTGCCTGGCGGTGGAACGGATGGCTCAAGGATTCGGATACGAAATCACAACCGCGGACGTTCTCGAGGCCTGCGGACACTTCCTGAAAGCCGCCGGGGAATGCGGGCGCGGCAAACAGGCGGGCGCGGATCTCCACGCCTTAGCGTCGGCAGCTGGCTCGATTTTCAAGGACGTGCTGCTACGGAACTCTTCCGAACGGGCAGCGAGACGATGACCGGCACAAGAAAGCGCCTTCTATTCCTGGCCGAGGGCGCTACTATGGCGCATTTCGTACGCCTATTGTGCCTGGCGGACACGCTCGACATCGACAAATATGACGTTCACTTCTATGCTCCCGCACGTTTCGCCAATCATCTTCACGGGAAACTCTACTCAACCGGCGTCCTGTCCACCATGCCTGGAGAGCGTTTTCTGGGAAACATCGGGAACGGCCGTCCTGCCTTTCCAATCGATATTCTTCGAAAGTACGTGCAGGAGGATCGCGCTCTGATACAGCGCCTGAAGCCCGATCTGGTGATCGGAGATATGCGCCTCTCGCTACCCATCAGTTCCCATCTGGAGGGGACACGCTGCGCGGTGATGATCAACGCCTACTGGAGCCCTTTCACCAAGCGCCGGTCGATTCTGCCGGAGCTTCCCATTACCCGGCTGATTCCGCCCAAATTTCTCGGAGGCGTATATCGCGCCACTGAATCATTCGCGTACGGCCTTCACATCGGTTTGATCAACAAGCTTCGCAAAGAATTTGGAATCGCGCCCCTGCCACCGGACTTCCGGGATCTCTACACGGACGGGGACTCGGTGCTCTACGCGGATGTACCCGAATTCGTTCCCACTACCAATCTCCCGCCGCATCACTTCTATGTAGGAACGTGTCCCTGGGATCCTCCCGCCGGGAAGCCAGCATGGTGGAACCAAATGGTGGACGATCCAAAACCCAAGGTTTTCGTCTCGTTGGGCAGTTCCGGACCGCTGCGGGTTCTTCCAGCGTTGTTGCGGGCTTTGGCAAAGCTCCCCGTCTCGGTTGTGATTTCGACCTCGGGACGCGAGGTACCCAGCGTCCCCCGAGTCCCGTATACGGCTGCCCTGCTCCCTTTCACGGAAACGGCAAGGCAGTGCGCGGTGGTAGTTTCTCATGGCGGCAGCGGCGGGCTTTATCCCGCGATTGCAGCAGGAACGCCCGTCCTCGGGATTCCGAGCAATGCTGATCAACACTTGTCGACCGCGGTGCTTGAGGAGAACGGGGCCGGACTGGGCGTCCGCGTGGAAGAGGCTTCCGAAAAACGGCTGGAAGCCGCACTGCGGCAGTTGCTTTTCGATCCAGCGTACAAAACCTCGGCGCAGCGCTGGTCCGAAATCTTTGCCCGCTACGACAGCGGCGCCTTATTCCAAAACGTCCTGGATAAGATTGTTAAAATGTAACGAGTCATTTATTTTAGAATCCAGCAGGCAGAAGTAAAAGGATTAGTGAAACCAGAGACAGCGGGTGGCGACCGTTTCGCAGGGGCGCTGAAAGAATGGGGTGCCGTAATTGGAGCCGAAAACGTCGTCACCAGCGGAGATGCAGTGTCCGACGCCGGCACCGCCACGTTTCCTACCGCCCATTCCGTGAAGGCTGTTCTGCGACCGGGCACTCGCGAGCAGGTGCAGGAGTGCATCCGGATCGCCAATAAGAGAAAGCTGGCGATTTACCCCGTGAGCACTGGCAAGAATTGGGGTTACGGATCGAGCGCACCCACCTCCGACGCCTGCGTAATGGAGCTGCACCGGCTTAATCGCATCGTCGACTTCAATGAAAAGCTGGCTTATGTCTCCATTGAGCCGGGCGTGACACAAATTCAGCTGTACAACTTCCTCCAAACCAAGAAATCGAAGCTGTGGATGGACGCAACAGGCGCGAGTCCGGAATGCAGCATCATCGGCAATACCCTGGAACGGGGATTCGGCCACACTCCCTACGGAGATCATTTCGCTAACGTCTGCGGAATGGAGATTGTGCTTGCAAATGGCGAGACGCTTGACACGGGCTTTTCCCGATTCCCGGGGGCAAAAGCGGGTCCGCTCTATCGTTGGGGGGTAGGCCCGTCCTTGGACGGGTTGTTTTCGCAATCCAACCTGGGAATCGTCACGCGCATGACGGTCTGGCTGATGCCGGCGCCGGAATACTTTCAGGCGTTTTTCTTCCGTTGCGACCGCGACGCGGATCTTGCCGGAATCCTCGATGCCCTGCGCCCGCTGCGGATGAATGGCACGCTGCGCGGCGCCATGCATATCGCTAACGACTATAAGGTTGTTTCAGCGATTCAACGCTATCCGTGGAAAGAAATGGATGGCGTCACTCCCATGCGTGCGGCCGTTATGGCGAGTCTCCGGAAGAAACTCAATTGTGGCGCTTGGAACGGATCCGGCGGCCTGTATGGAACCAAGGCGCAGGTGGCCGAAGCGCGCCGGCTGGTTCGAAAAGCACTTAGCGGACGGGTAAGCAAACTACAGTTTTTGGATGACCGCAAGCTGCGCCTGGCGCGGCGCTTTGCACGCCCCTACGGAGCCGTGACCGGATGGGATCTGCGCGAGGCCCTGGAATTGGTCCGGCCCGTCGTCGGCTTGCTGAAGGGAATTCCTACCAGCCAGCCGCTGGAAAGCTGCTATTGGCGGAAACGTACCGTGCCCAAGGTGATGGACATTCATCGCGACGGTTGCGGTTTGCTGTGGTGCGCTCCCATCGCGCCGCTGGAGGGTGCACACGCCACGGCGATCTCCAAAATCGTCCAGCGCATTCTGCCCTCCCACGGATTTGAGCCGATGATCTCCCTGACGCTCCTCACCGAGCGAACGATCGGATGCGTCATCTCCATCAGCTACGATCGCGATGTTCCGGGAGAAGATGACAAAGCAATGCTTTGCCACGGACAACTCTTGCAGGAACTCAATAGCGAAGGCTATTTCCCCTATCGGCTCGGCGTTCAGTCCATGGATCAAATGAATGGTCCCGGCGGTTATAACGCACTGCTTAGACTGCTCAAGCAGACGTTGGACCCCAATGGGATCCTTGCACCGGGGCGATACCATCCCGGCCCTTCCGGAACGTGACCAGAATATTGTCGCGCAGCGGCACGAAATAGCCGCAGAACGCCAGGAATACCATCGCCGGCGACTTCAGGACCATGGCGGTTTTAGGCGGCTCTACGGCCGCGTCCAACAAACCGCCGCTCTTTTGAATGTAGCGCCACATAAATCTGGAGTTCACAGTGGGAACCAGGCTGTCGTAGAAAGACCGGCGGTAGATATGCACGGGTTCCAGGCCTTGGCCCTTCCCCAGATCGAGCAGTACCCGCTCTGAGAGGATGTGGCGATGGTACGGCGGGTGCAGCGACGGGCTCTGAATGGCCGTCAGGGGAATGTGGTCGGCATTCGGTGTCCCGATGACCAATACTCCTCCAGGCTTCACCAGGTCCGCCAGCGAGCGCATGAATTTGCGGGTGTCGTCGTCGTGCTCAATTACATCGTAGGAAACCACCGCGTCGTAGGGTGCCTCGCGTTCGGCGTTGGCCAAATACTCGGAGACGAAGGCGTCGTACCCGAACACATCTCGAAAGCCGTGCCCACGGAGGAAGTTGACAAACAAGCCGGCTCCACAGCCATAGTCCAGAATTCGATGCGTCAGCTTAACGCCTTGCCGCTGCAGCAGACGCATTCGGTTGCGGTAACCGACACGCTCGCTAAATGTCAGATGTTGCTGCTTCAGGGGGTACTGTTCATAGTAGAGGCGCAGGTCGACATCTTCGGCGCAGTGCATGGATCCACATCCGGGGCACCGCCACATGGTGAAAACCTGGTCTTTGAATTTTCTGACGTTACAGGGAATGCGGCCTACATCCGGAACCCCGGGGAAGGTCGCAGGTTGCTCACAGAGATTACAGGTACGACACGCCGGCATATTCGCCTCCACAGCGCAGAATAAACCTGCCCTAGATCCAACCATCGTTGGATTTCAGGACTCCCAACATGAGAAAAACACCTTAGAGTGCTAGAATAATACCTTAGAACGCGCTCAGAGTGAAACCTTATCGTATACTGGAGTCTCTTACTGTGTGTTAAGGTCAATTCCACTAGCTACTAGGGTGGTGGGGTCAAGTTCTTGTCAACAACGAGGTACGGAGGAAAAATGAAACGTAAAATTTTGGGGATTCCAGTCGCGGTTTGCGGTCTGGCATTTCTCGGTATGGTTACCAACGCATCAGCCGGGGTAATCGGGCATCTAGATATTACAAATTGTGGCGGCGGAGATGTGAGAGTCAGCGCGACAGCCATTGACTTCACCCTCCCGGTCGGAGGCGGTACAGGCTGTATTATTACAGGCGGTACAACCAACGTCAGCTATGCAGGGGGAACCCTGGGGGCGAATGTTACAGGCACCATTCTGGATCTGATTCTGACTCCGGGCAATCCGCCGGTGCCGGGCTTCATGACATTCAATGGAACGCCGTTGAACTTTACACTTTTGAGCCTTGGACCGGGCGTGTCAAACGCAGCTTGCTCTGCCGTCCTGGATCCGAATATGCCCAGCTGCTCGGTCGGTGGAACCACCCCGTTCATTCTTACTCCTACCAGCACAGGTACTTCCGTCACGCTTTCCGTTTTCGGAACTGTTAGCGACGGTACACTGCCAATCTCGAATTTCCTTGGCGCATTCACTACGCAGATCTCCAGCACCACTCCGTTATCGATTGCAAACACCATTCTCGCTGGCGGCACGGTTGTAAGCACGAATTCTGGAGCATTTGACATCACCCTGACCGGGGTTCCGGAACCAGGCACACTGTCGATGGCGGCCTTGGGTGGATTGTTGGTCCTCTTCGCGGCCAGAAAAAGAGCGAAGGCCTAACTTTACCTACGTTTTCAACCTAGCCCGCAAATCAGACTCACGTCTGATTTGCGGGCATTTTCCATTTAGGCCAGGCTTTCCGACCATCCGAAGCTGTTTCCCATCACATGGCGCAACGGGGGAGGCGCTGGTTGTGCGCGGGTGGCTTGTACACGTTGTGGCGCAACCACGGGAAGCGAAGCCATTTCCGACTTCATCCTGCTAACCAATGGCGCAAACCTTGCATTGGGGAGCGAGGAATCGAACCGTAAAATTTCCATTTCACAGTTGTACTGGGGATCAAAATACTTTGGCAGCTCGGCAGAATCCACAGACATAGGGTGGCCGCCAATTCTTCGAAGCAGAGAGGCGGAATTATGGCGAGCGGTGGCGGTGGTTAAACCGATACAACCACCCAGGCGGTCTCCGAGGGCATACGTTGTCAAGGCGATTCGAATCGCTTCCATGCTGCAGCGAAGCTCTTCAGCTATGGCCCATCCCCCAACTTCCACGAAGGTGGAACCTTCCCGAAGCGCATGCCGCCGCTCCCGCTCTACCGCAGTTCGCAGTTTCGAGCCCCACTGAGATGACTTAGCGAGTGCGGAGCGAGCCACTCCCAGACTCTCAAAACTCTCGGAAATTCTGTGGCTGGTGTACCGTGAGCAACCGCGGATCATTCCGCCGCTGAGCAAAAGCACATGCCAGCTGTGAAAATCCGCTTCCACCCGATGGCGCCCTTCAGAATCCAATGCCGATTTGGTGATGGCCCCGTCCTGCAGGTACGTTGCTCCCCGGAAACGCTGCATTTGGGACAGTAGATCGCCATAGTCTGAATTGCCGAAGTGATTGACCGTCACGGGGCCGAACTCTCCCGTATATGCGGACGGAGCAAGCAGAAGCAATCGTCTTTCTCGTTGACAAGATGTAGTTATTCCGACGGCCCGGCTCTTCAAGTTCATCTTAAACAATGCTCCTTATGACCCAAGTCACGTTATTCGTCCCGCCGCAGCAAGCCTATATCAACCTGCGACTACGGAGACCTTTAGTACTATACCCGAAGGGACATTAGTACCATGCTGGTATCGGAAATTCAACACAAGTTTTTCGACAACGTTTCCGATACTTTGCAGTTGCGTGTTGCCCATTGCCTTGTCATCGGCGGGTTTTCCGAGAAACAGTACTTAACGCCAGGCGAGGCCAAGGATCTTTCCCGATACTATAAGTGGCTTTTTTGCAATTGTTTACAGAGGGTCTTAAGCAGGGATACGCTCGATTTCAATATGTACTAGGGTAAGAATTGCGAGAAGCTCTATGAAAGCACTAGCGATGGCTCAGGTGCTTTGCCTGAAAATAGTCCCCGGTGTGCCAGAGTACCGTCCAAGGGGGGGGACCGGATTAACAGCCCCCCGAAACTGGAGTTCTCCGCCGTCAACGTCAGAGATAACGTCGAACGTGCTCCCGGAACTTCGTATAAATCCAGGAGACTCCCAACAGAATCAGACCCAGCGCGATAAAAGACAGAATCCGATACATGGTCTCCAGATTCCGCAGGTCATAGAGGAAGAGTTTCAGAATGCAGACAAAGAACAGCAGCAGCCCCTGTAGCCGGAGCAACCGCTCGCGGGCGACAAAGCCGATCCCCAGTAGTGCCAGCCCCTCGCCACCCCAGGCCACCGTCAGGAGACTGCCGGAAACCTTGTCGTACAGGGTCGCGGTGAGCAGCAGAGTCGCCAGAATCGAGAAGAACGTGCGCCCATGGCGGTCGGAAAGTGCCTGCCCGGTATAAAGAGCCGCCACCACTGCCACTGCAAACCAGATATTCGGTGGATTGAATATCGCGTACAAAAAGGCGATAGCGGCGACTACATAGCTCTGTAGCGTCAGATCCGCATTGGGCATCCGGCGGCCGGCTGCCGCGAGGCCCAGGCCGAAACAGGCCCATCCCACCACACCTGCCGCGTCCGGGAGTTCCGTATGGAGAAGGATCATCACCGGGATCGCGGCGGCCCAGACGTAAATCCGGGCCATCAGGAAATCGCCCAGGCGAATCCAAAGATAATAAGCTGCGGCGATCACCGGAACGACGCTCAACAGCTTATCCGGATAGTGAAAGTTCACCAACGCTAACCGCAGCGCCACGGCCGCCATGAGGATGTCTCCCAGCCAGCGGAATGGACGGACGCTGAACCGCGCTCCCAGTTCAATCCAGATCAGCGCCATCGCCGCCCAGCCTGCGGCAACCACCGTTTCCGGCATGGCGATCCACATGGCGCGCATGGCCAGCAGCGTCCCACCCGCGCCCATGGCGTGGCGGAGGATTTCCCGATCGGGCTCCGGGGCGTCGCCCGCCGGCCAAGAGCTCACCCGCGCGCAGAACCACCAAGCCACGAGCGCGGCAGCAGCATACGACAGCGCCAATGGGGACGCTGCGAACTTAGCCGAGGCTCCAGGGTCCGGTTGGAGCACCTGGAAGACGCCGAAGACCCAGACCAGATAGGAGGGTACGCGAAGTTCCGGCGGCAGCTTCCTTAATCCCAGCTCAAAGAGCACTCCCGCCAGCAGGCATACAGCCAGCCCCTGGTAGGCTTCAGGGACCGTGTTCCGCAGCACCAGCAGGGAGAACAAGACGGTAGCCAGAGCGCCGGCCCGCTGAGCCCACTGGAATTCCAGCGGTCCCAGTATCCCTTGGGCGGTCCAGCGGCACCGCAGGGCGTTGGCATAGAACAGCACCAGCCCGATCGTCAGGGCCCCCCACTGGTGCGTGACGAAAATGCCGTGCGCCACCAATGAAAAGACTGTTCCCGCAAAGGCCAGAAGATAAGCCTGTAAGCGGAATTCGCCGAGGCGTTTTCGGAGGCCCGCCTCAAACAGAATTGCCGCGAAGACAATCCAGGCCGAACCCACAAAGTCCTTGGGCACTTCCGCAAAAATCACCAGGCCGGCCAGCGCGGACGCCGCAAAGCTGAAAATCAGGTTGGGACTTCGCAGAGCACGGTTCCCATAGAAAAGCAGGATATGCATCAGAACCGGCGGCGTCCAGTTCTCAATCTGGTGGCCGAACACGGGCGTACTCCCGTCCCCGGGGTAATCGTAGATGAACAGCCGGCCGAGCGAGAAGGTGAAGGCGATCCCGCCCAGGCCGCGCAGCACGGCTGAATTCCAGCGCACCCCGGCCAGATAGAGCATTTCCGCCTCGACTGCGAGTCCTACGCCGATCCATACGCCGGGCACATGCGCCACAATGGCAATCGCCGTCAGCAGCGCCGAAACCGTCAACGAGAACTCGAAGCTGCCGGCTTGCACACGCTTCGCCATACCGTCGGCCTCGTCAAAGCTCGACGGCGGCCTGACTACCAGCCGCACCAGAGCGCTTGCCAGATACAGCATGGCAGCGGCGGAGGCCATCAACCAAAGCTGATCGGGCGCCTTCGACGCCCAGGCGGTATAGGAGAGGCCAATAAACGCAAGCGCATTGATTGGAGAAATCCAGGTCAGTTCGGGAACAAGAATCCGGCGCTGCGTGCGCAACACGTCGAAGGCTTCAAAAAGAATCCAGTAAACCAGAAAAAGCGCTTCCGTCGAAAAGAGCGGCGCGCCTGAGCTGCCCCGCGAGATGCATGTTCCGTAGGTAGCAAGAAGCCCGAACAGGGCCATCGTGTACCATTCGAAGCGAATCGCTAAATAAAGCACCGATACGGCCAGTGGAATGAGGGCGATCACCGCGAAAGGCGTGGACGGCGTGGCTGCCAGGCCCGCGAACGCCGTAAAGTAGGCGACGGCAGTCACGCCCTGCGACTGATACCGCAGCGAGTGCCCGATCATGCCCGCGGCGACCAGCAGTACGCCCAGCGAACCGAGGAACGGGTCGTCGATCACCTTCGCCGCCGGCAGCGCGTAGACTGCGTACGCCGTCGCGTAAAGACCGGCCCAGCCTGCCCCGATGAGACCGCGGGCAAACACCTGATACCTGGCGGCGCGTTCCGTCCAGATCCCCGCGCCGAGCAGGGAAACACTGACGGCCATCGCAATCGCGGCCCGTCCGCCCGGAGCCATCTGGGTGAACGAATAGCCCAGGAACAAGGCGACACCGACCACCAGTACCAGTGCGCCCAGTTTGTTCAGCAGACTTCCGCCCACCAGCGCTTCCCACTCTTCTCCGCCCATGGCGGCACGGAGGCGCTCGCTGAGCGTTGGCCCCGCGGGCTCACTGGCCGCCATCACGGGCTCGGCTTCGAGAACAGGGGTCCAAGGCGCAGGGAGCGGCACCTCGGGCAAGGGAGGCGGCTGCGGCAGCGGCGGCGGGTGTACGGGGTGCTCCACGACAACCGGAACGGGAGGCGGAACAGGCGCTGTCTCCACTGCGACCTCAGCTTGAGGTTCTTGCTGGCCGCCGTGCAGCCGCTCCAACTTGACCTCCAGCCGGTAGATCCGGCCCGTTAGTTCCCGAATCTGCGTTTGAACGTCGGGGCCGCTAGGCGCCAGGGCGGCGATCTGTTCCTCCAGGTTGCGGAAGCGCTCGCGATTGATCAGATAGCGGGCGAGCTGGAACAAAACCAGAAGCCCCAATGTTATTTCCATGTGTTTGGTAACAGCATGTGGGTTTCCCGGAAGCTTGTCTAGTGTTTTGTTAATGATCCACAATCATGCTACGAGGCGCCGGACAGTACACGTACAGTGATGTACAATTCCTGCATGAGCCTGTTGGCTTCCGGCGATCTCCACTTTCTGCAGTCCGTCGCCGATCTCGCCTACACAAACCCCTTTTTACCCGAACGAATTGACCTCGAACGCGACGCCCTCCAGCACGACTTTGTCCCGGGCGAGTCTACCTGGAGCGCGTCGGTCGCCGATCCCGACGCCGCCCGGCCAAACGTCGCGCTCATCTATGCCCGCCTGGAAAGAATCCTGGATGCCCTGCTCCTCCGCTTCCAATCCGCTGCCGACATTCATCCCACCGAGGTCAAAGTCTACCAGGAGTGCGTCCACTACCTGCTCTACCAGCGCTACTACTCGCAATTCGTTTTGATGCGCAACCGCACGCCCTTCTACCCGCACTTCGCGGCCGATTGGGCGCATTATCACCACGTCCCCGGAACGCGCATCGAACCCGCTATCGATCCCACCCACCTGTTCGCCTGCTTCCGGCAAGTCAGGCGTGCCTTCCATCACATCTTCGACAACATCATCGGCACCTCGATGCCGGCCTCGCGGCTGCGGGCCAGCGTCTGGCAGTCGATTTTCACGCACGACATGCGGCGCTACCTGCGCACCATGCACGCTCGCATGGGGGACTTCCCCACGCTGATCACCGGTCCTTCCGGAACGGGAAAGGAGCTGGTGGCCCGCGCCATTGCCGGGTCCCGCTACACTCCGTTTCATGCCGAACGAATGGAATTTGCCGAAGCCAAAGCCGAATCGTTCTTCGCTATTAATCTGGCGGCGCTCTCTCCCACGCTGGTGGAATCCGAGCTGTTCGGCCACCGCCGCGGCTCCTTCACAGGAGCGATCGCGGACCGCAAGGGCTGGCTGGAATCCTGCCCGTCCTCTGGGTCCGTGTTCCTCGACGAACTGGGCGAAATGGACCTCTCCATCCAGGTGAAAATTTTGCGCGTGATGGAAACCCGCAAATTCTCCACTGTCGGCGACACGGCAACCCGCGAGTTTCGAGGCAAGTTGATCGCCGCCACCAACCGCGAATTAGCGCTGGAAATTCATGCCGGGCGGTTCCGCGAGGATTTGTACTACCGCCTCTGCGCTGACCAGATCCGCACGCCGTCGCTGCGCGAACAAATCAGCGAAGCGCCTGGAGTGCTGCGGGAGATCCTTCTCCACATGGTCCGCCGGGCTGTGGGTGACGAAGCGGAACAGGCACTCCCCGAAGTGGAGCGTTGGATTGCCGCTAACCTGCCGTCAAACTACCCCTGGCCGGGGAATTACCGCGAAGTGGAACAATGCGTCCGGAACATCCTCATTCATGGCTGGTACCAGCCCATGGAGGCTGCCCGCCAAACGGCCGAGGATGCCTTCTACACGAGGTTCCGATGCGGGGAATGGAGCGCCGACGAAGTGCTGGAAAAGTACGCCGCCCAGGTCTATCAGCAGGCAGGAAGTTACGAAGAGGCGGCCCGGCGCCTCGGGCTGGACCGGCGCACCGTCCGGGCCAAGGTGCAGAAGTATCTGAAAAAGGAATGATATGCTGGGAAGCTTCCCCCGGGAACCCTCGAGATGACGGCTCGAACTTTTGTCCTGCCTCTTTGTCTGCTTGCCGTCGGAGCCTGCTCCCGCCCGGCACCACAAACCGCTGAAACAAAGAACACTTCCGCCTATGTTGATTCCCGCCAGTGCGCGGGCTGCCATGCAGCCATCGCCGCCACCTACCGCCAGACCGGCATGGGCCGCTCCTTCTATCGCGCCATCCCCGCCAATCTGAATGTGGAGGATTTCGCCCGCAACAACAGCTTCGACCACAAGCTTTCCGATCGCAGCTACCGAATGATCCAACGCGGCGACCACTTCTTCCTGCAGCGCAGTCAAGTCGGTCTTGGCGGAGCCGAAGCAAACGTCGTGGAAAAGGAAATTCACTACGTAATGGGTTCCGGGAACCACGCCCGCAGCTATCTGCACCGCACTCCGCAAAACCGGTTGATGGAAATGCCCGTGGGCTGGTATGCCGAGAAGGGCGGAGCGTGGGCCATGAGCCCGGGGTACGACCGCGAGGATCAGTTCGACTTCCGGCGTCCCATTTCCTACTCCTGCATGTTCTGCCACAATGGCTATCCGGCCGTCGAGCCCGGCCAGGACACGGTAGGCGCCGAACCGATTTACCCCGCTCAAATGCCCGAAGGGATCGATTGCCAGCGCTGCCACGGACCGGGACGGCAGCACATTGAAGCCGTGCAAGCCAGCCAGCCAAAGGAAAAAATACAGTCGGCCATCGTCAACCCCCGGCGCCTGCCGGCCGGCTCTCAGATGGAAGTGTGTATGCAGTGCCATCTGGAGACCACGACCTTTCCCCTCCCCAATGCGATTCAGCGCTTCGGCCGGGGAACGTTCAGTTACCGTCCCGGCGAGCCACTGGGCAACTACATGCTCCAGTTCGACCATGCCAAGGGCTCAGGACATGATGAGAAGTTTGAGATCGCCAGTTCCGCTTATCGCCTCCGGCAGTCTGCCTGCTTCCTGAAAAGCAACGGCGCACTACAATGCACCACGTGCCACGATCCGCACAGCGCGCCGCGCGGCGCGGCAGCTGTCACGCACTACGCCGCCGTATGCAGGAGCTGCCACAAGACCGCCCATGAACCTTCGCCCGACTGTACGAGCTGCCACATGCCTAAGCGGCGCACCGAAGACGTCGTGCACGTCGCAGTCACCGACCACAAGATTCAGCGCCGGCCGCCTCCCCAGCCGCTTGCGGCCCGCAGCGAACATCACGATATCGAGGGCGTCACCTACCAGGGCGAAGTGGCTCTCTACTATCCGCCAAGCCTGCCGGATTCTCCAGACCGCGACCTTTATCTGGCCCTTGCCCAGGTCGTCCAAAAGAGCAACCTCAAGGAGGGCATTCCAAAGCTGGAATCGGCACTTGCGAAGCACAATCCTTCCAGTCCGGAATTTTACTTTGAGCTGGCGCAAGTCTATCTGAAGATGGATCGCCGCGCCGACGCCATCTCCGCGTACCAGCGGGCCCTGGAGCGTAACCCCTCCTTCGCCCCGGCGCTCCGCAGTCTGGGCGCGGCCCTCCTCGAAGGTGGTGAACCCACTCGCGCGGTAGAAACTTTGGAGCGATGCCGCACTGCCAATCCTCGCGACGCCGTAACTCGCCTGGAATTGGCGAAGGCGTACCAGCAAACCGGCCGCTTGCCGCAGGCCCTGGAAGAAGCAAAGACGGCCGTAAACCTCGATCCGGATCTGACGGCCGCCCATTACACGCTCGCCAACCTCCTCAATGAATCGGGCGATGCCAAGCAGGCCGAGCAGTCCTACCGCGAAGCGATCCTGGTACAGCCCGACTCGGCGGACGCGCATAACGACCTGGCCAATCTGCTGACGGCGCGCCAGGACTTTGCTCAGGCCATTTACCATTTCGGAATCGCAGTCAAGCTACAGCCGAAGCAAGCCCCCATCCGCTATAACTTCGGAGTTGCACTCGCGGTACAGGGGAGGTTTGACGACGCGCAGCGCCAGTTTGAACAGGCAGCCATATTAGCGCCGGGAATGGCGGAGGCTCACGAGAGTCTGGGAAACTTGAAGGCACGCAAACGGGACTGGCAGGGCGCCATCCGCAACTATCGTGCTTCTCTTGCTGCAAAGCCCGATTTCGGGCCGGCTCTTTTGGGAATGGGAACGGCGCTCGGCGCAAGCGGCGACTTCCAGGGTGCCCGGTCCTTCCTTACCCGAGCCACGGCGAGCCCGATCCCGGGCGTCAAAGAGGAAGCGGCAGACTTGCTCCGTTCGCTGGACCAACAGCCTCTACCCCGCAGGTAATGTTCCACCCATAAAAAAGGGGAGTGCGCTCTTCCGCACTCCCCTTTTTTCCTTCACTGAACCGCGCTTAGAATTCGGCGCGGAGTCCCATCGTGATGATTCTTGCCCCATTCTGCGGACCGGTCACGCGTCCGAAGTTCGGGTTCCCGATACTGCCGTTGATTCCACCAAAATTAGTCCGGTTGAAAACGTTGAATGCATCCGCCCGAAGCGTCATATTCAACATGCGATCGGCGTAGAGCGGGAATTTGAGGCGTTTAGCTATCGACATATTTTCCTCAAATACCGGAGGCTGGCGGAAGTTCCTCAGATAACTGGATACCGTTCCCAGCGCAAACTGACCGGGCAAGGTAAAGGCATTCAGGCTGAAGTAGCGTGTGGCGGGGTTGTTCGGATCGAGCGACGTCCGATCGACTCCTGTAAAGAGCGGATCAGGTCCGACATTGGCTTTCTTGAACCGGGTGAACAGAACGCCGTTAGCCAGCGTGTTCGGCGCTGAGATCTGGATTGGGGCGCCGCTGCGATAGTTCTGCGCCGCGCTGACAGTCCAGTCCGAGACCGCCAGGTTCAACAGAAAGTTGCTGCTGTTGAGGTACTTTCGGCCCTTTCCGAACGGTAGCGTGAAGACGTTCAGAATGTTGATGACGTGCGGTTGATCGAACGGCGAGATCGCCTTCATATCACCCGGATTGTAGGCATCCTGCGCGCCAACGTTGAAGTGCTGGCTGAAGATCTGCCGGTAGTGGTTGGCGGCCAACGATTTCGAGAAGGTATGCGCGGCCATCAACTGCCAGTATCCAAAGCGGCGCTCTACTTTGGTCTGCAGCGAATCGTACCAGGTGGTGCCGATCCCGCTGTTGCGGTCGAGCACTCCTAGATATTGCGGATACGGACGCAGAGCCTGCGCCAGGGACATATTGTCTGGGAACGCGGCGTAAGGCTTGGTGAAGCCGGCGGCAATCACTTCCGGCGAGCTGATCGGCCGTTGCAATAGAGTGCCGAGAGCCAGCCGGCTGACGGGGAGCTGGTTAAGGTCGATGGTTGAGTTCAATCCATGACCGCGGTTCCCAACGTAGGCGATGTCCAGCACAAAGTTCTTGAATTCCTGCTGAACGTTGAAGCTCCAGTTGTACACGCGAGGAGCCTTGCCGAAATTCGGTCCCATCACGTCTACGTCGTTAAACAGGCCAACGCCCGGGTCCAGCAGCGGCGGCGGCCGGAAGCCTGGAGGCGCCGCGATTCCACCATCCCAATTGTTGGAGGCGTTGAGGGGCGCAGGATTCACGCCGTCGGAGTTTATGTTGATCGGGTTTGCGAAACCGATGCGGCAGCCGCAGCCACCATTACCCAGGGTCTGGTAGAAGATTCCATAGCCACCGCGCACCACGGTCTTCGAGAAAAGCTTGTAAGCAAATCCGATACGCGGTCCGAGATCACTGAAATCGGTAGGGTAGAAGCGCTTCTGTCCCGTGCGGCCTGCTCCGTTGCCAGCGAAAATCATGGCCCCGGGCAGATTACCTGCACTCGGATTGGGCTTCGTCAAATCAACCATGGAGTAGTCTCCATTCTTGTCGTGCCAGTTGATCGGAAGTTCATACCGGATTCCGTAGCTGATGGTCAGCCGCGGGGTCACCTTCCAATTGTCCTGGAAGAAACCCGCGTGATATCCGTAACGGATGTTTCCAATCAGCACGGGGAGGGCAACCTTGTTACCGTTATCAACCGCGCCGAGCAGGAAACTGGCGAAGGCCTGCCCGGTCCCGGCAAGGTTCGTCGGCAACGCAGTCTGCGCTCGGGCGAAGGTGTACTGCCCGTTCGTGCCCGCCAGATCGATCGGATTGGAAGTAGTCTGCAGCCGGCGGATGTCCCAACCCATCTTGTATTCATGCTTGCCCTTGATCCAGGTGAGGGCTTCCGAGAACTGGTAGGTGATGTTGATCTGGCTGCCGTTGCCCACCTTGCCGTCCTGGACGCCCCATGCCGTGAGGCCGTCGGCGCCGCTAAACAGAACACGTGGCATGGCGTCGGAATCGCCGGTGATGCCAGGGAAGCCAAACTTGGAAGCCGCGCCTTTCTGGTAGGGGTTGTCCCAGACCTGCCGTGTGCGCGAGTAGCCGAAAGTGGAGTGCAGAATCAGGGTCGGCTTGATCACGAGGTCATGATTCAGCCGCCAGTTGTCCGGTCTCTGGTAGGTCTGCAACCCTTGGCCAAGCGGACCCGGGAAGGCGGCTAAGACACCGCTCAGCGTATTTTCTTTGGTTACCAGGAACGAGAGCCGATTGTTTTGCGTAAATGCATGATCGAACTTCAGATTCCAAATATAACTGTCGAAAACCGTTACATTGTTGTTGTCAAAATTCGATGTGATGCCGGGACGGGTGGGGTTCGGAATCGATGACAGGATGTTCTTGGAGATGGTGCTGAACCGCGCCGCCGGAATAATGTTATTCGGGAACGGCGTGCGCACATTTCCGACCGTCGTAGCCGGATCGTAGATGAGCTGCGGCACTTCACCGAAGTCTCCGTTCTTCATCCGGGCTGTGGGAACCGTGCTCAGAACCTGAGAAGCGGTAACCGGACGCTTATCCTTGGAATACGTCGCGTACCAGAACGTCTTGTTGCGGCCATCGTAAACCTTGGGGATAAATACCGGACCGCCGCCGGCGCCACCCTGTTCGTTAAATCGTTCTTTGGCGCGTGGCTGGCCTGCTGCCTTTCTGGCCCACGCGTTCGCGTTCCAGATGTCACGGCGCAGATTCAGAAATCCTGTAGCGTGAAAATCATTGGTGCCCGATTTCGTTACGAAAATCTGCACACCACCGCCGAAACGTCCGTACTCGGCGTCATAGGTGCCGGTCAAAAGCTTGAATTCGCCGAACATTTCCGCGCCGGGGAAATTGAAGACCACACCGCCAGATTCAGGAATGATCAAGCTTGCGCCATCAATCAGAACTTCGGAAGCGCGTCCGCCGGATCCGGAAATCGACAGTTCAGGCGTACCGCGCGATACGCCGGGCATATATCCAACAAACGCTGAAGCGTTGCGGATGCCGCCCGAGAATAGCGGCAAGTTGTTCATCATCGTCGATGAGACACTCTGCCCGCGCTGGGGAGAATTGGTATCGAGAAGTTCGGCCTCGGCGGTGACATTCACCGTCTGCTGCACGTCGCCCACTTCCATCTGCAGGTCCAGAGTCTGCCGTTGCGCGACGCGAATCTCGAGGTCAGCGCGGCTGAGTTTCTTAAAACCCGATGCTTCTACTGTGATGGTATAAGTGCCCACAGGCAAACTGGCAAATACATAATTGCCGGTGCGCGTGGTTACTGTGTCCGTTTCCTGACCAGTCTGGTCATGCCGGGCCCGCAGTTTCGCTTCCGGAACTGCAGCCGCATTTGGATCTGTAATAGTGCCGCTTAAGGAACCAGTGTTGGATTGACCGAACAAGCTGGCAGAAAAAAAGACGACGAACGCTGTTGCAGCGCTTCGACGAAGAAAACGCATGAAGCCTCCCGATGGAACTTGTTACCGTTGTCAGATGATACGGATTCCAGGCCACAATGTCAATGGCGTGAACGAAATCCCACCGTCAGAAGCCGGCTTTAACGACAGGATTTTCCCGTACATTGAACCACTTCAGTTCTATCGCTAGTACTCCTAGTTCTGTTCAGAAGTGAATTCTTATGCGAGGATTACCTTGGTCTCATTCATGCTTTGGACGCCTCGTAGACTTTTGGCCATCTCGGTACTAGCCGTGACCGCACTGCTGGCCCTAAAGTTTTCGCTTGGACCGAAGCAGAGGCAAACCCCTGTTCGCATCGGCCGCCATCCGTACCAGGCGCGTTTCACGGAGAGCGTCTTTAATGAGATTGGCCGGCGGCGCAAGATCCCGATCACTTGGGTTAGGACGAGCCAGGATGCCCCGGACGCTCTGCGGCGCGGCCAGGTGGATATCTGGGCAGGTGCGTCCGGCAACGCCAACCATCAGCGTGATTTCTATCAGACCGAGAAGTGGACCAACGTCGAATTTTCCCTTCTTTCACTCGAAGGCAAAGAACCGCGCAATCCGATGAATACATTGGGGGCGATCGTGGCCTATGCGGAAAACGGCATCGGCGCCGGGGCGGTGGTCAAGGCGGTGCGCGGGTCGGTTACCGCCCCATTCGGATCGGTTGCCGCCGCGGTGCAAGCAGTTTGCACCGGGAAAGCACAGGCCGTTATGCTGGCTCGCAATGCGGCGCTGGAAGCCGTGCTGAAGCGGCCGGCCGGCTGCGAAACGACCGCCTTCCGGTACGACTTACTGCCGTCGGCTGCCATCCCGATCGTGATCCTGGCCACCCGCGAGGCAGCCGGAGACGCCGAGGAATTCCGGTCGGGAATGAGCGATCTGGCCGCCGACGGCACCATGACCCGGCTCACCGCCGAGACCATGACCGTGGCCGACCGCCAGTCCGAATATGTCTCGGGCATAGTCGAGGCGCAGCGTAAGGCTGGCACTCGTCTTTATTTCCCATTCGCCAGTTTCACGATTCTCATCGCAGGGGGCTTGCTGTTGTACAAGCTGCGGGCGGCGAGACGCGCGGCTGAACAGGCCTCCCTGGCTAAATCTCAGTTCCTGGCCGCCATGAGCCACGAAATTCGGACGCCGGCCAACGGAATCGTTGGCATGACTGAGCTTCTGCTGGACACGCCTTTGACCGAGTTCCAGAAGGAATGCGCCGAAACCGTGCGCGATTCAGCGCATTCACTACTTAGCGTCATCGGCGGTGTGCTGGATTTCTCTCGCATCGAGGCGGGGAAACACCAGACAGTGAAGGTAGCCTTCTCGCCGCGGTCGGTTGTCGAGGAAACCATCGCCGTGATGGCCAGGTGCGCACACGACAAGGGTCTGGAGCTCGGTTGTTTCATCGCTGCAGAGATGCCACCGGAAGTCCTGGGAGACCCAGGCTCGCTGCGCCAGGTGCTCTTAAACCTTCTCAGCAATTCGGTCAAATTCACACAGGCCGGGCACGTCATGGCCAGGGTTGGAATCTCCCGCCCGGCCAATTCCCGGCCCGAAATGTGGTTCGAGATTTCAGACACAGGCATCGGAATCGCACCCGATGTCATGCCGCGGCTGTTTAAGCCCTTCGGCCAGGCTGACGAATCCATCGCCCGCCGGTTTGGCGGTACGGGACTGGGTTTGCTCATCAGCCGGAAACTGGTGGAACTGATGGGCGGAAAGCTATCGCTCGACAGTACCGTTCACAAAGGCACCTGTACACGCATTGCGATTCCGTACACGCTTGGCGCGGCCAGCGAGGAACCATGGAAAGGACGTTTTGCGGGCCGGCGCATTCTCGCACAGGCTGGGACATCGCTGAACCGGCAGATGCTGGAGGAGCAGTTGACCTCCATGGGAGTCCAGTTGGACTGGGCGGAAGACGGCCAGCCTCGGGAAGATTACGACGCCATCTTGGTGGACGGTAACGAACCGTGGACCAGCGGCTGGTCTCCGTCCCGTATCCGCGGCTGGCATCCCGCGTATGCCGGGATCCCCATAGTTGTGATCACCGTGCACGAAAACCATCTGCAATTTGAACAGGCCAGGGTGGCGGGGGCGGCGGACTTCTTGTATAAGCCGCTGCGCCCGGCCAAACTCGCCGCCTGCCTCGAGCGCCTCTTCGCCCGGGCCGCCGGTTTGGGCGTCAGCGAGGCGGAACTTGAAGCGCCGGAACTCGTCCAGAAAAATTCCCGCGCCCGCATCCTGGTAGCCGAAGATAATCCCGTCAACCAGCGCGTCGCTCAGAGAATGCTCGAACGCCTGGGCTACGATGTCGCGGTGGTGGAGAACGGCCGTGAGGCCGTGGATGCCCTGAGTGCTGAGCAGTTCGACGCGGTGCTGATGGACTGTTCCATGCCGGAGATGAACGGCTTTGATGCCACCCGCGAAATTCGGCTGCGGCACGGCGCCAAGACGGTGATCATCGCCATGACCGCCAGCGCGATGCCCAACGACGCGGAATTGTGCCGCCGGGCCGGCATGGACGATTATCTGGCCAAACCAGTGGAAATGCAGCGGTTGCGCACCGTCCTGGAGCGCTGGATACCGACCGGCCGGTTCACTCCCGTCTAGGGCAAAGGTGATTTGCGGGTATAGAGGTGGCCGAAGTACCTAGACGCAGCTAAGGGCATTCAGTAAATAAGTACTTAAATTCTAAGTGGTAATCTACGGCCCAGGCCGGATGGAGAGAGGCACTGTGAATAGCTTATGTTCAGATCAGTGCCTCCATACTGCAACCATTGTGGAAGTGCAACAGCCGTCCTGGAGGATGCGGGCGACGATTGCTTCTGTTCTGAAGAGCATCGTGCCGCCTATGTGGGTGCGAGCGGAAACAAGAGTTCGATAAAGAAGATGCAGAAAGTATCCTCAACTCGGCCGCGCTCTCGTGGTCAGCAGCCTGGCGCTGCCGACCCGGAGGAATCCGCCGGCTTCCAGCTTGTGGAGATGGATCCCGTATTGGGTGCATCGCCGTTTCTAGTACCGTGGCCGCCGGACGATTTCGCCTTGGAAGTCCTTGCGCCCGCGTCCGCTATCCGCGAGGCCCTGCCGCAAACGTGCGGCCCGGCCGCGACGGCTTTCCTGCGCGCCCGCTGGTGGGATGCGGGATCGGCTGCGAATTCCCCGAATCTGATCGTCCGCCTGCCGCCGCAACTGCCTGGAATGCCCAAGCCGGTTCCCCCTGCTGTTTTCGCGCAGGAGCCAAAGAGCGGCCTGGTCTATCAACTGGTCGCCTGGTTGGGCCAGCCGGGATGGCATCGCTGGGCAGCTCTCGCGGCGTGTTTTATCGTCATCGCCACGGCCGCCAACTCTCTGGTATTCCGCCGCACCGAACAGGCATCCGCATCTGCCACGCAGGCCCCCGCTTCCTCCGTGGAGGATTTCACCGCCGGCTTCAGCCGCTGGGAAGGTGCGGAAGGAGGCGGAAAGAAGCCCTGGACGCTGGAGGTGGGAAGAGGCGCGATACCAAACTCCCTGGCTCTCTTCAAACCATCCAAGGGGATGACGAGTTATCGGCTGGAATTCTCTGCGGACGTCATGAAGAATGGCATTTCCTGGGTCGTCCGGGCCTCCGATCCCCTGAACTACGAAGCCCTCCAGATCACCGAAAGAAAGCGCGGCAACGACCTGCAGTTGTGGCTCACCCGCTACAAAGTGGTCGCGGGGAAGGAGGAGCCAAGAACGCAGATCCCGCTACAGGTTATGCTGCCGCCCAAATCGCTCTGGCTGGTCCGCCTGGAGACAATCGGCGACAATTCCACGCTTTGGATTGAAAATCAGATTGCCAACTCCTGGTCGCAGACCGGATCGGTGCCAGGCGGCTCCATCGGATTTTTCGCCGGCAAGGGCGATCAGTATATGCTGAGGAAGGTGAGGATTACCCCAGAGTAAATGCCGTCACGGCGTCAGTTTCTTTCCACCGCAGCGCAGGCCGCCTTAGCGGCCGCAGTTAGTGCAAAGTCAGATGCCTCTCCCCAGGACGAATCTGGCGAATGGCGGAACCGGCAGCCCGGCATGGCCTACCGCCGCCTGGGCCGTACCAACTTTCAGATTTCCGAAATCGGGATGGGCGGCAACACCATCTCCCCGGAAAGTTACGAGCACGTTCTGGCCGCGCTGGACCGCGGGCTGAATTATCTGGATACCGCACCCGCCTACGGCAAGGGGAAGAGCGAGGCAGGCTACGCTAAGGTGATTAAGGCCCGGGACCGCGGCAAGTTTTTCCTCAATTCCAAGGTCAGTTTGTGGGATATCAACCGCAACGGGTTGTTCCAGAGTATCTACGATAGCCTTCCGGGCGCGGAACAGGATAAGTTCCAGAGCCGTGTGGTGGACTATATCGCCGAGAGCCAGGCCGCCAACCCCGATTACTTCGTCGGCTATTTTGAAGGACAGCGCGCGGAACTGGAATCGGCCGCGCTTTCCAACGTGATGGAGCAGGAATACGGCCGCCGCATCGACCGCAAGAAGAATTACAAGGACCTGATCCTGAAGTCAGTAGACGAAACCCTCACCCGGCTGGGGACGGATCATCTGGACCTGATGATGTGTCCGCATGGGGCAAACTCCGCGTATGAGCTGAAGAATTTCCCGGAGATCTTCGAGGCGTTCGAAACTCTCAAGAAGGCGGGCAAAGTGGGACATCTCGGCGTCTCCGCGCATACTGACCCCGCCGGCGTGCTCGACGCAGCCATCGACAGCAAAGTGTATTCGGTAGCGATGGTGGCCTACAACATCGTGAATCATGCCCGGCTGGACCCGGTCCTCGCGCGCGCCAGGCGCAGCGGCTTGGGAGTGATCGGGATGAAAGTCGCGCGGCCCGTGCATCCTGGCAGCGGCGAAGCGGACCCCGCAAGAGTGAAGCTGATTACCGACGCTGTTCCCGGGCCGCTAAAGGTTCCCCAGAAAGCTTATCTCTGGGCGCTGAAGAATCCGAATCTCAGGGCGGTCGTGTCCGAACTGGTGAATCAGCAGATGGTGGACGAGAATCTGCCGCTGGCCGCTGCTAAGTAGTCTTCACCTGCAGGTGTTCTGGCACTTTGTCCCCTTCCCCCGGCGCCAGAAACAAATTCTGTTCCAATCCGTGCTGCCGCGTATACAAATCGAAATAGCGGCCTTCGAGCGCAAACAATGTCTCGTGAGTTCCGCGCTCCAGCACGCGCCCCTGCTCAATCACCAGAATCTGATCGGCACGCCGGATGGTGGACAACCGGTGCGCGATCACGAACGTAGTCCGGCCCTGCATCAGAAACGCCAGTCCGGCTTGAATCAGCGCCTCGGACTCCGAGTCGAGACTCGAAGTGGCCTCATCCAGAATCAGAATCCGCGGATCGGCGAGAATGGCCCGCGCAATGGACACTCGCTGCCGCTGGCCGCCGGAGAGTTTCACGCCGCGTTCGCCCACGATGGTGTCGTATTTCTTCTCGAAGCCTTCCGCAAATTCGTCCACCCGGGCGATGCGGCACGCCTCCATGATTTCGGCCTCGGTAGCGTCGGGCCGCGCGAAGGCAACGTTCTCCCGGATAGTTCCGTCAAAGAGAAACGTCTCCTGCAGCACCACGCCCAACTGTGTCCGGTAGGAATCCAGCCGCACGGTGGAGAGATCCACGCCGTCCACCAGGAGTTTGCCCTGCAGCGGACTATGGAATGCCGCAATCAGGCCGATCATGGTGGATTTGCCGGAACCCGACGACCCCACCAGCGCCGTCACCGTACCCGGCTTCGCGCGCAGGCTTACGTTGTGCAGTACGGGCTTTCCGGCTTCGTATTCAAACGTGACATCATCGAAAACCAGCTCGCCGCGGATCTCGCCCAGCGAAACCGTGCGGTTCGGGTCCTCATCTTCCTGGCGTTCCTGCAGGATTTCCCGCGTCCTCTCCAGTCCCGCCAAGGCCTCCGTCAACTGCGTTCCGATCTGCACAATCTGGAAGACAGGAGCCACCAGAAACGCCAGAAACGCCGTGAAGGTAACAAATCCGCCCAGCGTCAAAGTCCCCGCCAGAATCTGCCGCGCGCCGATATACATCACGATGGAGCCCACCACACCCATCAGTAAGGTAGCCGAGAGGCTCATCAACGACATGCTCGTCATCGACTTCAGCACGTTATCCAGCAGCCTCTTCACGCCGGCCGCAAACACCGCCTCTTCCCGTCCCTCGGCATGATAGCCTTTGATGACCCGCACGCCGCCCAGCGATTCGGTCAGCCGCCCTGTAACTTCGGCATTGATCTTGCCGCGCTCTTTGAAAATGGGCCGTATGGCCGCGAAGGCTTTTCGCAAGGTCAGGCCGAAGGCGATGACGAACGCCGCAGAAAGCCCGGTCATCAATGGACTGATGCGCACCAGCACCACCAACGCAATCGCTGCGGTCAACAGGCCGCCCGTCAACTCCACCAGGCCCGTGCCGATGAGGTTTCGCACGCCTTCCACGTCGCTCATAATGCGCGCCACCAGAGTGCCTGTCTTATTGGAATCGTAGTAGGCAATCGGCAACCGCCCGATGTGCCGCTGCACCTTCTGCCGCAGTTCTGCAATCAGCCGCTGGCCGGCCTTTGACAACAATTGTGTCAGGGAGAACGATGTGGCGCCCTGGATCACCGTGGCTGAAACAACAGCCAGAATCAGGGGATTCAGCATTTCGGTATGCCGTTTGCCGATGATGTCGTCGATGAGAAATTTGGTGGAAGCAGGCAGCACCAGGCCGCACACGCGATTGACAACCATCAGCACAAAGCCGATAGCCAGCAGCCCGCGCCGGGGCCGCACCAGTTCCATGATGTCGGGGAGCAGCTTTTTCAAGCGCTCCGAACTTTGTGGCATTCCTTATTATGATGTGCGGCTGATGGCCAAAGATGCGAATAACAGAATCAGGCGGCTTCCATGGCCTCGCACAGTCGTTGCATGCCGGCTGGAATTCCCGCTTGCAGGGCCGGTCCCATGGCGTCGGCAATTGCCTGCGCTTGCTCACCGCCAAGACTGACGTGCTGCCGGATCAACGTTTTGCCGCCGGCATCCTGGAAGGTCCAAATGAATCTTCCCAGGGCGCCGGGCGCGGGAAACTCGATGACCGCCGTTCCCGGTTCACAGCTGGCAATTCGCCATTCGATGCGGCCCGAGCTCCTGGAGTGCGTCACTCCACTGACCCCTGCCGCAAAGGGACCATGCAATTCCACGGACTCAACATCCGCATCCAGCGCCCAGTTTGCCGTATTGGTCCAATAGCTCCACGCGAAATCCACGGAAACAGGGCACTCGATGGAGTGCTCAAATGTCCAGACTTCGTCCATCTTGTTCCTCTACCTGTAATGGCCAATCACAGTGCGCGCCGCGGCCGCCGTCACCTCAGCTCGCCTGGCTGAAGTCTCCCGCGAATCCCCAATCAACACCGCAATCGCAACGTGCGCGCCATCCGGCGCCGTCAGAATACCGACGTCGTTCGTCGCCGCGGTCAGACCCTTCCAAGAGCCACTGGTGCCGGTCTTATGGCCAAGAGACCAACCACCCGAAACACCGGCCTTCAGCCGGTCGGGGGACGTCACTGTCTGCGTCATCACCTGTAGTAAATGGGCGGATGACGCCGGGGAAACCAGCTTGCCCTCAGCCAGAGAGAACAGAAACGCCGCCATGCCTCTCGCGGTAGCCGTATCCCGCACGTCGGCCTGATACTTCTGATACGCCTCAGTCCGTCTTGCGTCGGGGACAGCCGCCC
>JBDUEM010000089.1:0-26793 GCA_040002435.1 Bryobacteraceae bacterium | reverse complement strand
CGTTGCAGGCCATGATGGGTTCCGACATCCATCATCGCACTGAAGATTTCCGGAATCTCTACCGCACCGTTCTGGCAGACCTCAAGGAAGTAATGGGCACGCAGAACGATGTCCTCTGCCTCGTCGCTTCAGGCACCGGCGCCATGGAAGCCTCCATCGCCAATCTCTTCTCGGCCGGCGATAAAGTGCTGGTCTGCTCGGCTGGAAAATTCGGCGAGCGCTGGGCAGAAATCGCCAAAGCGTTCGGACTCGATGCCACGGTCCTGAAAGTGGAATACGGCAATGCCGTCAGCACCAAAGCTGTCTCCGAGGCGCTCGCCGCCAACCCCGCCATCAAAGGTGTCTTCGTGCAGGCGTCGGAAACATCCACGGGTGCCGCACACGATATTGAAGGGATGGGCAAGGCCGTCAAAGCCACCAGCGCCATTCTAGTCGTGGATGCCATCACCGGCCTGGGCACCATGCCGCTCGACATAGACGGTTGGGGCATCGACGTGGTCATCGGCGGTTCCCAGAAGTCGTTCATGATCCCTCCGGGCCTGGCCTTCATGGCCCTCAGCGAGAAGGCTTGGAAGTTGGCAGAAACGTCCACGCTGCCGAAATACTACTTCAACCTGAAGAAGGAACGCAAGAACGCGGCCGCCGGCGAATCCAGCTGGACCCCCGCCACCTCGCTCATCATCGCCTTGGGCGAGGCTTTGAAGTACATCAAGAACCTCGGCATGGACAAGCTTGTAGACAACGCGCAGTTGCTCGCCAAGGCTACCCGCGAAGCCGCCAAGGCAATCGGACTCGAGTTGTTCTCGCCCGATGCTCCGGCCGCCTCCGTCACTGCCATCCGCGCGCCCAAGGGGATGGATTCCAGCATCATCGTCAAGGAATTCCGCAGCCGCTTCGGCTCCATCATCGCCAACGGACAAGGCACCATGAAGGGCCAGATCTTCCGCATCGCCCACCTCGGCTACTTTGACTTTCCTGACCTCTTTGCCATGGTGGCCGAGCTCGAACTCATCCTCGCCGCCAACGGGCAGCCTGTGGAATTGGGCGCCGGCGTCACCGCCGTCCAGAAGGTGTTCGCCGAGGCAGCCGGCTTGAAGCTGAATAGTGTGAAGGAGCCGGTCACCGTAGGCGCATGAAGATCTTAATCGCGGAGCCAGTTTCCCCCGTCGGAATTCAGCTGTTGAAGTCTCACCCCGCGTGGGAAATCATCGTCTCGAATCCGAAAGAGTACGCGCAGCACCTTTCCGATTGCGACGCGCTCTTTGTTCGCAGCGCAGTGAAAGTCACGCCGGAAGTTCTGGCGAAAGCGCCCAAGCTTCGCGTCATCGGCCGCGCCGGTGTAGGGGTCGATAACGTCGACCTCCCCGCCGCCACCGCGGCCGGTGTGCTAGTTATGAATACACCGGGAGGGAATGCCGTCTCGGTAGCCGAGCACACTATCGCACTGATGCTTTGCCTCGCCCGTTCCATTCCACAGGCCAGCGCCTCTACCAAAAGCGGCAAGTGGGAAAAGAAGAAGTTCATGGGCAGTGAGCTTCGCGGTAAGAGCCTCGGCGTCATCGGTCTCGGCAGCATCGGCAGGGAAGTGGTGAAGCGCGCCAGGGTCTTCGAGATGAAGGTGTTCGCCTACGATCCGTACGTCAGCACGCAGACCGCGGCTGACTTCGGCGTCGAACTGGTGGATCTCAGCACGCTGTACGCCAACAGCGATTACGTCTCTGTCCACATGGCCCTCACGCCGGAAACGGACAAGATGCTTTCCACGTCTGCTTTCGCCGCCATGAAAACCGGCGTGCGGATCATCAACGTGGCGCGCGGTGAACTGATTGACGGCGCTGCTTTGAATGAGGCGATGGCCAGTGGCAAAGTGGCCGGAGCGGGTCTTGATGTCTTTCAGACCGAGCCGCCTCCCGCTGACGATCCTCTGCTGGCGCAGGAAAACCTGGTGGCCACCCCGCACATCGGCGGGTCTACCGAAGAGGCGCAGGAGATTGTCGGCGTCCGCATCTGCGAGCAGGTTATCGAGTATCTCGTCACCGGCGTCGCCATCAATGCGGTCAATATGCCCGCCATGTCGCCGGACCAGTACAAGTCGCTCGGACCCTACGTCGATCTGGCGGAGCGCCTCGGCAACTTCGCCGCGCACGTTTCCACGGGAAACCCGAGCGCGGTGCGCATCACCTACTTCGGCAAAATTGCCGAGAGCAACACCAATCTCATCCGCAACGCGGGTGTCGCCGGCGTGCTCAACCGTTCACTGGCCCGTAAGGCGAACCTGGTGAACGCCCTGCCGTTAGCCAAGGACCGCGGCTGGAACATCGCCGAGCGGCACGAAAAGCGCGCCAGCCATGTGGATTCCATCCGCCTGGAACTGGAGACCGACTCCGGTACAACCACCGTGGAAGGCGCGGTCGTACTCGATAAGCCCCGTCTGGTGCAGGTGGACGGCATCTATTGCGAAGCTCCTCTTGGCGGTCACCTGACGTTCCTGAAGAACGAGGACGTCCCGGGAGTAATCGGCTATCTCGGCAGTGTGCTCGGCCGCAACGGCATCAACATCGCGAACTTCTCGCTCGGCCGACAGGAAACGCCCGCCACGCCTGACACCACACTCGAAGCCGTGTCCGTCATCGAAACCGACGATACCGTGCCGGACGCTGTCTTAGTAGAACTGCTCAAGAATCAGGCCATCCGCATGGCCCGCTCGGTCGAGTTTCCCTAACGCGAGATCACCAGGTTCCCCACCTTGTCCGTCCGCGCAATCCAACCGCGAGGGACATAAGTTGTAGAGCCATAGTCCGCAATCAAAGCCGGTCCCGCGACCGGCTTTTTCTTTTGGCCCTGCCCCATTTGCAGCCGGTCCACCGCCTTCACCGCGGTGACGCGTACGGTCACCAACTCCAGAGGGCGGCCGCGATCCGCATATCCGTAGATCCGCTCGTGGGCGCCGTGAAACTCGCTCACATCGCCGACCGTTAGCTCGTAGCTCTGTCCCACGTAGCGGACATCCGCCGACCGCATCAGCTTTGCGCCGCGCAGATCGCGTCGCGCCCGCTTCTCTAGCGTCCGGTAGGTTGCCTCGATGTCGTCGCGGCCCAGGACCCCCGCGGCGTAATCGCGGACCCGGTCCGCCATCAGCATTCCCACGGCTGACAGGACGCCGGCATAACGCGGCGCAACTACCGTACGGATTCCCAGATCCTCGGCCATCTCGCAGGCATGCAACCCGCCGCAGCCGCCGAACGCCACCAGCGCGAAGTCCCGGGGATCATAACCGCGCTCGACGGACACCACGCGGATCGCCCGCTCCATGTTGGCGTTTGCCACGCGCAGGATGCCTTCAGCTGCCTTCACACGGCTGAGTCCCAACCGGCCGGCCACAACATCCACGGCCGCTGCCGCGCGGGCCTTATCCAGCGCCATCGTACCGCCCAGCAGCGCCGTGATCCGGCCCAGAACCACATGGGCGTCGGTGACGGTCGCCAGCGTGCCCGTGCCGTAGCAGGCCGGACCCGGAACGGCCCCGGCGCTCTCCGGACCCACGCGAAGCAGGCCCCCCTCGTCCACCCGTGCGATGGATCCGCCCCCGGCGCCGACAGTATGGATGTCGAACATCGGCACGCGTACCGGAAAGCCGTCGACACTGGCTTCCATGGACATGCGCGGCGTCCCTTCGGAGAGGCTGACGTCTGTGGAAGTTCCACCCATGTCGAAGCCCAGCACCTTCTCAAAGCCGGAAAGCCGTGCCATCTCGATGGCGCCCACCACGCCGCCCGCAGGCCCGGACAGCAGCGTCCGCACGGCCTGCGACCTTGCTTCGGAAGCCGTGATTAGCCCGCCGTTAGACTGCATGATGGAGATGCGGCAGGTGCTGCCCTGCTCCAACTCCGCCAGGTAGCGGTCCATCAGCGGCCCCACGTATGCGTTCAGCAGCGTGGTCGAAGTCCGCTCGTACTCACGGAACTCCGGGCAAACCTCGTGCGAGGCGCACAGATAGACCCCGAGCCCGCGCAGCGCCTCAAGCACCGCCAGTTCATTCTCGGCATTGCGGTAAGCATGAAGGAAGCACACCGCGACAGCTTCCACCCCTGCCTCCGACAAGCGCCGCTTCAGCCGCCGCAGTTCAGCCTGCGAGGGCCGGGCCGCGATGGTCCCATCGAAGTAGGCGCGCTCCGTCACGCCAAAGCACATCTCCCGCGAGACCAGTCCGCGGCGCGGCGGTGGAGTCAGGTCGTAGAGCCGCTCGCGGTTCTGCCGTCCGATCTGGATCACATCTTCGAACCCGGCCGTCGTCACCAGCGCGGCTCGCGCGCCCTTGCGCTCCAGCAGGGCATTCGTAGCCACCGTAGATCCGTGAACCACGTCCGTCGTAGCCCCTGCGCCCACCCGCGCAAGTCCTTCCAGGATTACCTTCGCCGGAGCGGCCGGATTCGAACGGATCTTGAAGGTCTCCACACTGCCGTCCTCATGGGCCACCACAAAATCGGTGAAGGTGCCGCCGGCATCGATGCCAATTCGCATGTTCGATTAAGGCTGGACCACCACTGTCTTCTGCGATGGCAGAGGCACGCCGTGATCGCGGAAACGTTCGAGCAGCCGTAGCCGGATACGGGATTGTACGGCCCCTCTGCTGCCCTGATCTGCGACTTGAACCACAAGTTTGAACTGCATGTGCGTGAGCGTCATGCCCGGATCGAACAGCAGCACCGGTGACGGATCGTGCAGCGCCCCCTCTGTGCTGCCCGCCACTTCCATTACGATCGCGGCTACTTGCTCGGGGTCGGCATCCAACGCTACCAGCACCGTAACCTCAGCCGCCACCCGCCGGCTCGGAAGACTGTAGTTCGTCAGGATACCCGAGGTGATCTTCGTGTTCGGAATCACGATGGTGTTGTTCTGCCCGGTCTTGACTCTCGTGGTCCGCCATCCGATGTCGCTGACCACGCCCTCATCACCGGTCGACAGCTTGATAAAGTCACCAAGCCGTATCGGAGTTTCCACCAGAATGTGCACACCGGCGAAGAAGTTCGCCAGCGTGTCCTGCAGCGCCAGTGCTACCGCCAGACCTCCAACACCCAAGGCCGTCAGGGCGGGGGTGATGGAGATGTTGAAGTGGCGCAGCAGAATCAACCCGCCAATGCTCAGAATGAACACGCGGGTCAACGTCCTCGACAATCCCGAGACGGCGAAGCCCACCTCCGACTTGCTGGCGCGGATCACGATCATCCGCACTGCCACGGAAGAAGTCACCAGGCTGAAGCTGATGATCAGAAAGGCGACAATCAGCTTGTTCGCCAGTGATACTTGGCTCTCGGTAAGCGACGCATAGCGCAACGCTACTTCCAGCGCCGCCATCAGGCACCAGAGGATGGAAGGCACGCGGACCGCCTCCAGAATCACCCGCCTGAATGAGGTCTCATCTTTCAGCTTGCGGTAGAGGAGTTTGAGGCTGATCTTGCGAATGATCAAGGCGACGACTAACGCCACCGCGAAGATGGCAAACGGCATCAGCTGCTCAATCAGAATCGCAGGCTTTTCGGCGGACAGCGGCACAAATCGATTCTCGCATGGACGGTCAGTGCAGGATCTCTACACGCCCGGTATCCAGATGGTATTCGGCGCCGAAAATCTTCAGCTCGCCCCTCTGCACCGCGGACTGCAGGTCCGGCTTCGATTCGGACAGTTCACGGACCACGCTCCGCACATTTGCGGCCGAAGCCGACGGGATATCCTTCGCTCCGGCGATGGCCGGCTTGATGGCCTCTACCATTGCCTGCACATGGTTGCCTGCGTGCCCTCCTGCAATGGCTGATTTGACGGCGCTGCAATCGTCGTGGCCCATCACGATCACGAGGTTGGCGTCCAGGTTTGCCACGGCGTATTCGATGCTGCCCAGCACCTCGTCGTTCACCACGTTCCCCGCCACGCGAACCACGTAGAGGTCACCCAATCCCTGGTCGAAGATGATCTCGGGCGGCACCCGGGAATCCGAACAGCTCAGGACCACGGCAACGGGCTTCTCACCGCTCTTGATCGCCGTGCGGCGCCGCGCCGACTGGTTGGGCCGCGTCATCTTACCGGCCACATACCGCTCATTGCCCTTCATCAACTGGTCGAGGACAACGGTCGCCTCGGCCGCCTGGCTCTCGAAAGGGCAAACGAAACTTACAAGCGCGCAGAGCGCTAGCCGATTCACCATTTTCTCCGTTCCTCCTACAGTATCCTAAGTACGGTGGCTCTTCGAATTCTCGTTTGCTTCTTCCCCCTCCTGCTTGGCTCCTGCGCCTCCGGCGATTCTCAACCGGCAGTCATCCCGACGTACGGCTATCAGGTTGTTCACAGCTACCCGCACGACCGCTCTGCCTACACGCAGGGGCTGATCTACATGGACGGCTTCCTCTATGAGGGAACCGGCCTGAACGGGAAGTCGTCCCTGCGCAAGGTGAAGCTCGAAACCGGCGAGGTGGTGCAGCAGCGCCCTCTGCCGGACCAGTATTTCGGTGAGGGTGTCACGGACTGGAACAATCAGCTGGTGCAGCTGACATGGCGCGGCGAGACCGGCTTCGTCTATGAACGCGGCAGCTTTGAATTCAAGCAGTCTTTCAAGTATCCCGGAGAGGGCTGGGGGCTCACTCACGACGGCACGCGCCTGATCATGAGCGACGGGACATCCACCCTGCGTTTCTGGAACCCGGCGACCTTCGAGGAAACCGGACGTCTGCCCGTTCTGGACGGCGCCACTCCTGTCACGAACCTGAACGAACTGGAGTACGTCAACGGGGAAATCTATGCCAACGTCTACCAGACGGACCGCATCGCCCGCATCAACCCGTCTACAGGCCTTGTCACCGGCTGGATCGATCTTCAGGGCCTGTTGAGTGATGCTGACCGGTCGACGGCAGTGGACGTTCTGAACGGCATCGCGTATGACGAGAAAGGCGGGCGGCTGTTCGTCACCGGAAAGCTCTGGCCACACCTCTTTGAGATCAAGCTGAATCCTCGACCCAAATAGGGGGAGGGGGTATCTGTGATACTATAGGGGTGGAGGGTATCCATGAAAACAGCTGAGTTGAAGATCAACGGCATGCATTGCCAGAGTTGCGTGCGCCGTGTGACGGCGGCGATTGAGAAAGTAGATGGCCTGAAGTCGGCCAATGTAGCTGTCGGATCGGCAAACGTCGAGTTCGATCCCGCGAAGACTTCCGAAGAGGAGATTGCCGCGGCGGTCCGTGCCATCGGGTTTGAATTACCGCCCGGCGAAACGATATGACCGAGACGGTGAAGATTGGCGTCTCGGGTATGGCGTGCGCCGCCTGTCAGTCTTTTGTACAGAAGACCTTGCAAAAGCAGCCTGGCGTTGTGGACGCAACCGTCAGTCTGATGACGAATGATGCGACCATCGCCTTCGATCCGGCTGCCGTCTCGCCGGACGTGTTGGTGCAGACAATAGCCGGTACCGGCTATGGGGCCGAACTTGCCTCGCCCGCCGCGTCCGCTATCGCCGAGCAGGAGGAACAAGACCGCGTACAGAAAGAAGAACTGACGGAGCTGCGCTGGAAGGCGGGCGTCAGCCTGACGGCCGGTGTGGTGGCGATGCTGCTTTCCATGCCGCTGATGCGGGAGTACATGTCCGATCCGTTTATGGAGTGGTGGATGGCGGCTTCCACTCCGGCGCTGGCTCGGGCGCTACCCTGGCTTTACCAGATCGAGCCCGAGATTCTGGGCTACGTACTGCTGGGCCTGACGATCGTGGTGATGAGTTGGGCCGGCCGTCATTTCTACACCAAGGCTTGGGCGGCAACGCGTCACGGCACGGCAGACATGAATACGCTGGTCGCGGTGGGAACAGGAGCGGCATTTCTGTTCTCCGCGGCGGCGACGTTGATGCCTGAGGTGTTCCTCTCGCACGGTGTCCGGCCGGATCTCTACTACGAAGCGGTGATCATCATCATCGCGCTGGTGCTGGTGGGGAACATGATGGAGAATCGCGCCAAAGGGCACACGTCGGCTGCCCTGCGCCGCATGATGGACCTGCAGCCCAAGACTGCGCGTGTGCTGCGCGGGGCCGAGACTGTGGACATCCCGGTGGGCGAGGTGCGCGGCGGCGACACCGTCCTGGTGAGGCCAGGGGAACGGATCGCCGTGGATGGTGAAGTGCTCGCCGGCAGCAGCGCGGTAGATGAATCGATGCTGACGGGCGAGTCGATGCCGGTGGAAAAATCGCCCGGCGATCCGGTGATCGGCGGCACCGTGAATCGCAGCGGCGCATTTCAATACAAGGCGACGACCCTGGGCGCGAAGAGCGTGATCGCGCAGATTGTCAGGCTGATGAGAGACGCCCAGGGTTCACGCGCGCCGATCCAAAAGCTTGCGGACAGAATCAGTGCCGTGTTTGTGCCGGTGGTGATGCTGATCGCGGTAGCAGCGTTTCTAGTCTGGTATTTCGCGGTGCCTGATAGCTCGCTACTGCAAGCCTTCGCGGCGGCCGTGGCGGTCCTGATCATTGCTTGTCCTTGCGCGATGGGACTCGCAGTCCCTACTGCCGTGATGGTGGCCACCGGGCGTGGCGCCGAGATGGGAATACTGATCAAGGGCGGCGAGGCGCTACAGCGGGCTCATGAGATTCAGACTGTCGTGCTGGATAAGACCGGGACAGTGACGGAAGGACATCCTGTGGTGACCGATTTCGTGCTGCTTTCTGCGCAGTATCAGGAGGAAGAGGTTCTGGCGCTCGCCGGGGGCCTTGAGAAGTCCAGCGAGCATCCGCTCGCGGAGGCGATCGTGCAGTATGCCGCCACCCGCGTGGCAACGCTGCCGCAAGCCAGCCAGTTCGAATCCTACGCCGGCAAAGGCGCGCGCGGTGTGGTGAATGGGAAGCAAGTATTGATTGGCAATGCCGTATTGCTGCGGGAAGCTGGGATCGAGACTGGTAAGGTTAGCACGGCTTTCGTGGCGATCGAAGGCGCGCTGGCTGCATCGTTTGAAGTAGCGGATCCTATCAAGCGCGGATCGAGAGAAGCTGTGGAGAGACTTCGCAGCCTGGGTTTGCAGGTTGTGATGCTGACGGGCGACAACTGGGCCACGGCTCAAAAAATTGCGGCCGAGGCCGGAATTGACAGCGTGGTGGCCGGGGTACTGCCGGACGGGAAGGTAGCGGAAGTTGCCCGGCGACAGGGATTGGGCGAAGTAGTGGCGATGGTGGGTGATGGGGTGAACGATGCACCGGCGCTGGCCAAGGCCGATGTCGGGATTGCCATCGGCACCGGTACGGACATCGCGGTGGAGGCGAGCGACATCACCCTCATGCGAGGCGATCTGAATAGCGTGGCCGACGCGATCGCCCTAGCACGCCGAACTATGCGGATCATGAAGCAGAATCTGTTCTGGGCGTTCGCCTATAACGTCATCGCGATTCCGGTGGCGGCAGGTGTACTTTATCCTGCTTTTGAGATTCAGCTCAGTCCGATACTGGCGAGCGCTGCCATGGCCTTCAGTTCAGTAAGCGTCGTCATGAACAGTTTGCGGCTGGGGAGGTTCAAGGCATGAAGAACGCGGTGGCGGTGGATGGCGACATCAAGACGGCGAACCTCAAGCGGCTGCGCCGCATCGAGGGCCAGATTCGCGGGCTGCATAAGATGGTGGAAGAGGATCGCTATTGCGCAGACATCCTGGTGCAATTGGCTTCCGTGCACGAAGCCTTGCGCGCGGTGGGCCAGGGGCTGATGCGGAATCATCTGCGCCACTGCGCCACGCACGCCATTCAATCCGGCGATCCGAAGAAGGCGGAAGCGATGTACGACGAACTGGTGGATCTGATTTACAAGTACGGGCGCTAGCGGCGCTTGTTCCTGTTAATCCAGCCGCTGGGGGGATTGATGATCATTGCCCAGCCGGCAACCAGGAACAGAACCAGGACTCCCATGATGATTTGTGCCGGGCCGATTGACATAGATAGAACAAGCATATCAAGGTATCGTAGAACCAATGAAAGCGCTGACCAAGAGCAAGAGTGAGCCCGGCCTGTGGCTGGAGGATGTACCGGAACCCACCATCGGCATTAACGACGTATTGATCAAAGTGCATCGCACCGGAATTTGCGGCACTGACGTTCACATTTTCAAATGGGACGACTGGGCACGCAAGACCATTCCCGTGCCCATGGTGATTGGCCACGAGTTTGTGGGCGAGGTTGTTCAAGCGGGCTCGAACGTCAGTGATTTTCACGTGGGGGAAATCGTCAGCGGCGAAGGCCACGTCGTGTGCGGACGCTGCCGCAACTGCCTGGCGGGGCGACGGCACCTGTGCGCTCACACCATGGGCGTGGGCGTAAACCGGCCTGGGGCGTTCGCCGAATATATCTCGCTGCCCATGACCAACATCTGGCGGCATCACGACAACGTGGACCGCGACGTGGCCGCTATCTTCGACCCTTTCGGCAATGCGGTTCATACGGCGCTGTCGTTCCCGGTCCTTGGCGAAGATGTCCTGGTGACCGGCGCGGGGCCTATCGGGATCATGTCTGCGGCGGTTGCGCGGCACGCGGGCGCGCGCTACGTAGTGATCACCGATGTGAATCCCTACCGTTTGGAGCTGGCGCGAAAGATGGGCGTCACACTCGCGGTGAATACTAAGGAAACCAGCATCGCGGACGCACAAAAGCAGCTTGGCATGCTGGAAGGGTTTGACGTCGGACTGGAAATGTCAGGCAATCCGGAGGCATTCCGCGGCATGTTGGGAAACATGAGCCATGGGGCGAAGATCGCCATGCTGGGAATTCCCACCTCCGAAATGGCGATCGACTGGAATCAGGTGGTGTTCAATATGCTCACCATCAAGGGCATTTATGGACGGGAGATGTATGAGACCTGGTACAAGATGTCCGTGATGCTGGAGTCCGGCCTGAATATCCTGCCAGTGATCACGCACCGCTTCGAGGCCGCGGACTTTCAAAAGGGCTTCGACGTTATGATGAGCGGGCAATCGGGGAAGGTAATTCTAAACTGGGAATCAATGCATTGAGGTAGCTGCGGTCGCGGTTGAAGATGGGGATCTCCAGATCGGCGGCCCAACCGCGGTCCACCTTGCGGATGACGCGCCCGCGCTTGAAGTCGGCCGGCTGTTTGGCCCAGTTCAGCCCCTTCGCATGCAGCAGCTCATGCTTCTCCGCTGTGGATTTCTGCAGCAGCTCATCGTGGCCGTAGTGCGCGGACGCGAGCATGTTCAGGCTGTTCGCGGTGGCGTCGAGCTGCCGCCAGAGGAAGTAATTCTCCACTTCGGAACGCTGCGAAATAATCATCACACGGGCATCGAAGGCGGCGATCTTTTCAGTGGGAAAACTTCGCTGGAACGCGGCTGTGAACAAGCTGGCCGAGACGGAGACGATCTTCTGGACGTTGCCGTCGAACCACAGGGGTGCATCGGACTTCTCAAAGTCGGTCAGCAGAAAAGAGTACTCGTCGCTCTGGCCGTAGGCGAAGCGGCATCCGATCATTTCGCGGCACAGATAGATTGCAGCCTGGTCGAGTGCATCGGCCAGCGGGCGGCAGTAGGGACGCTCCAGGGCGGCTGTGAATGAGTGAAACGCCCTTCCATCGATGCGGATGACGACGTAGGAACGGCGCGGCAGGAACAGGCGAAGCGCATCTTCGTAGTCGCGCTTCATGCGCTGCCCCAGTTCGTCTTTCATCAGCTTCAATTGTGCCAAACTCAGGGAACGGTGCGCGTCGTTCTGGATACCAATATTCTGATCTCGGCCTGCTGGACGCCGGGTGGACTGGAATCACAAACAGTGGATCTTGTTTTGGCCGGAACGCTCACTGCATGCGTTACTCCGGAGATTTGGGCCGAATACCGGGAAGTTCTGTTTCGCGACAAATTCGCGGCGCTGCGCGTCAGGGTTGATGAGCTGCTGCTTCAGTTGGAAGCCAAAGCATTCCGCGTGAAACCCATTGGCACCGTGAACGCCGCGAGGGATGAGGACGACAACCGGTTCCTGGAATGCGCCGAGGCTGCGGGGGCCGCCTACCTGATCACAGGCAATCTCAGGCACTTCCCCCCGCGATGGGGCGCCACTGCGATCGTCAACGCCCGCCAGTTTCTTACTTCTTTACAGGAATGAAGAGCGATTGCGGTACCGTCTCCGAACCGAGGATGACAGTAAGCGGCTGATCGCCGTCCGGCGTGTTCGCGGGGACTACCACGTTGAACTGATACACCCCGACGAAGGGAGGGATCAGGCCGGCATAATCTATCCGCGCACTGGTTTCGCCGAACTTGAAGTCCACTGGCGTGGAGAGCGCGGTCAGGCTGTCGACCACCCGGCCGGCTACGGGAACGCTGGCTGGGCTGACCGGGCCGAAGCCCACGCCGTAGAAGATGATGGTCTCGCCAGGCGCGGCGGGGGCGGCAGGCAGGTCTGGAATGCTGCCATTGCTCACAAAGGCTTTCGAGCTGGAATGGATGGCCGCAACATATTGTTTATCGTCTACTTTGAACAGCGGAGGCGCCAGTAGTCCCGGAGCCAGCGACTTGATGGCGATGCCGGCCGGCGCACTCGATTGAGTTTTGTAGGTCAGGACAACCGGCGTGGCCGAATCAACGGGAACATCTGCCGGCACCTGCACGTTGACCTGCTCCGGACTGACGAAGGCGATGTAGGCCGGTTTTCCGCCGATGGTTACCGTTACCCCGTCCAGGGAGGATGGCGCGAAATCGTTGGTGAAGTCATCCGAGCCCCATTGCCTGGTTGTTCCCGCAAGATTGGAGCCGTAAATCTCAAGGAATGACCCGGGCGCGGCGGACGCAAAACCGCCAAAGTTCGAGGCTGTGACGATGCCGTTCGACTTGATGGCGGGCGGGGTCAGCACTGAGGCGGAGAGAACCAGGACGTAGTTTGAATCCTGAACTGCCCCGCCGGTATAGTTGATCAGCGGGATCTCATCGTATGGGGAGGGCAGCGCGCCTGCAGCAATGGGTACTGCGGCTATCTTGTCCATTACGGCTAAGCTGGCGGCGTTGGCCACGCGGCCGAAGACGGTGAAGCCTCCGTTCTGGCCGTTCAGAGTGGTGGCATTGTTCCCCAGATTGAAGAACCACTGGTTGGTTGCACTGTTCGGATTTCCGTCGAGCTTCGCCATTGCCAGCGTGCCGCGCGTGTTGGAGACACTGTATTCATTGACTACGGGAGGATCTGCCGGAGTCTCGACGCGGCTGCCGTTCTGCAATTGAAAGCCGCCGCCCTGGATGATGAACCCCTTTACAGACCGGTGAAAGATTGAATTGTTGTAGGCGCCCTTGTTCATGTAGTTCAGGAAATTGGCGACTGTCTTGGGCGCGGAAGAGGGGATCATCGTGACGTCGATGTCGCCGAGATTGGTGTGAAATCGGACTATCGGCGCAGGGGTGGTCTGGCACCAAAGGGCGGTCGTAAATAGCGGGATGAGGCAGAGCGAGAGTGCCGGACGGATTCTCATAGTGATACCCGGATTCTACCGCACGGTTTTTGGAATGAAGGGGCCGGCGAGGGCGCCGGCTGCGGACCTGGGGGTCCGCCGTCCACTTGCTACTTCAGGTTGTACTTGGCCATTTTGTAGCGCATGCGGTCGCGGGTGATGCGAAGCAGCCGCGCGGCCTGGGATTGGTTGCCGCTGGAACGGTCCAGAGCGTCGATCAGGGACTGGCGTTCCCGGTCGTCCAGAGACATTTCTCCATTGGCGGAGGTGGTGGCCGCCGTCTCGGGCTGGTGGCGGTGCTCTTGTGGGGCACACAAACTCGCGGGCAGATCCTGCACGTCGATGGTATCTCCCAGCGCCATCATGCAGGCATGGCCGATGGCATTTTCAAGCTCGCGGACGTTGCCCGGCCAGGCATAGCGGCCGAGTACTACCTGAGCCCGATGTGACAGACCCGCAATGTCCTTTTGAAACTCGGCGGCGAATTTCTGGATGAGGTGCCTCTCCAGCAGGGGCAAGTCTTCCTTGCGCTCCGCCAGTGCGGGCGTGCAGAGTTCCACCATGGCAAGCCGATAGTAGAGATCGTCGCGAAACGATTTGTCCTCGATCATCTGCTTCAGGTCGCGGTTCGTTGCCGCCACTACGCGCACATCCACGGTCCGCGATGTGAGCGCGCCGACCCTCTGGATCTCCTGATTTTGCAGGATGCGCAGCAGCTTCGATTGCGTGCCCAGCGGCATGTCGCCAATTTCGTCCAGAAACAGCGTGCCTCCGTGCGCGTACTCGAAGAGGCCCATCTTATCTTGTGTTGCGCCGGTGAATGCGCCGCGGACGTGGCCGAACAGCTCGCTCTCAAAAAGTGTCTCTACCACCGCCGAGCAGTTGCAGACGACAAAGCGGCCGGACGAAGCAGGGCTCAACTCGTGGAGCGCTTTGGCGACCAGCTCTTTGCCGGTGCCTGTCGGCCCCGTGATCAGGGCAGAGCGGTAATGCGGTGATACGCGCTTGATACGCGCATAGAGGTCCCACATCAGCGGACTGCGGCCCACCATGCCGTGAAACCTGGTGGTTTCCGCCAACTCGGCATCCATCTGCAACGCCCTTTGCCGCCGCCGCGCGTCTTCCGCCAGCCGGGCGATTTTAGAGCGGAGCAGCGCGACCGGAACGGGTTTGTTCAGATAGTCGCTGGCGCCTTTGCGGATTGCTTCCACCGCGGATTCGGAAGAGTAGTGCGCAGTGACCAGAACAACCTCGATCGATGGATCGTAGTCCACGATGCGCTCCAGGACTTCGATGCCGCTGAGCTTGGGCATCATCAAATCGACAATGGCGATTTGAGGATGCTGTGCGAACACAATGTCCAGTCCTTCCTCCGGATCGGAGGCGGTAAAGATCCGCAGTCCCGGCTGCTCCAGTGCCGTAGCGATCAGTTCGAGACTCTGCGGATTATCGTCTATAGCCACCAGCTTTACGCTGGATTCGGGCGCGGACATGGGTTGTATTCTAGTCTATCCCGCCCTCTCCAGGGCGTGGCGGATCAGCTCCCGAAAGGCCGGGACATTGATCGGCTTAGCTATGTAGCCGTCGAAGCCGGCGGCCAACGCCTTTTCCCGGTCGCCGCGCATGGCAAAAGCAGTCAGAGCGAAGACGGTGATCCCCTGAAACCGCTGTTCCCGGCGGAGAGCACGGATCACACCAAAACCGTCCAGCACCGGCATTTGAATATCGAGGAGTACGAGGTCTGGCGCATGCACCTGGATGAACGCCCAAGCATCGGCTCCATTGGAGGCTTCCATCACCTGGTAACCCTGCAATTCCAGAATCTCGCGAATCAGTTCCCGGCCGACCGGATCGTCGTCGGCGACCAGGATGGTCTTCATGTGACGCCCAGGCGCTTTGCCCTGCGAATCGCGTCGAGCAGAGTTTCCTTCGCGACTGGCTTTACCAGGTAGTCGGTGGCGCCTAGTGAAAACGCCATTTTCTTCTCGTCAATGACGGAGGTAATGATAATCGGTATCCCGGCTGTGGCGGGTGAGCTGCGGAGTTTGTAAAGTGTTTCCCAGCCGCTCCTGCCTGGCATCAGCAAGTCGAGTATGATCACGTCGGGGTGGGAATCGCGGGCGACGCGCAAACCTTCGTCTCCGGAGCCGGCCGTTAAGGACTTCAAGCCTTCCGATTCCAGATAGCTGACCACTAACTCCCGCGAGGATTCATCGTCTTCCACAACCAGCACTACCGCCGGCTCGAGGGGAGGCTCTTCGCCGGCGGCGCCTTGGGGAATGGTGAAGAAGAATTCGCTGCCGGCGCCCAGTTCGCTTTCTACCCAGATATGGCCGCCGTGCTGTTCTACCAGCCGTTTGGTGATGGCCAAACCGAGGCCGGTGCCCTCCCGAACTCCCTTGGTGGTGGATGCCACCTGACGGAAAGTCTGGAAGATGGATTCGTGCTCGCCGGCGGCGATGCCGATTCCAGTATCGGCAACCGAAATCCGGATGTGATCCGGCAACACTGTGGAGCGCACAGTGATGCGGCCACCCTCCCGGGTGAACTTGACCGCGTTACTGAAAAGGTTGAAGAGGATTTCCTTTAAGCGAATGCGGTCCGCGAAGATGCTCAACTCCGGCTGAATACCGGCAGAGAGTGCAATCCCTTTTTGATTGGCCAAGGGACGAATGCTGGAAAGCACTTCGGCCACAGCTGAGGCGGCCGAAAACCATTCCTGCCGCAGTTCCAGATGCCCGGCTTCGATCTTGGAAAGGTCGAGAATGTCGTTGATCAATTCCAGGAGATGCTGCGCGCCCTGGTAGATATGGCTGGTGAACCGTTTCTGTTTGGGGTTCAAGCCCCCGGCGCTTTCTTCGGCCAGGAGCTCGGAGAAGCCAATGATGGCGTGGAGGGGCGTACGCAGCTCATGGCTGACGCTGGCCAGGAACTCAGTCTTCAGCACGTTTGCGCGTTCTACTTCCAGGTTGCGGAGTTCGAGCTGCTGATTGACTGTCGCTAACTCCTCGGTGCGCCGCTCCAAATTCTGATTGAGCAGCTGGATTTGCTCTTCGATATGTTTTCTCTCGCTGACGTCACGAATAATGCACATCACGCGGCCATTGGCGGCGGAGACGGGGCTTAGATTAATATCGATGGCGCATTCGGTACCGTCTTTGCGAAGCGCAAAAAGCTCGAGACCGGTGCCCATGGGACGCGTTTTGGGGCGAACGGAATAATGGGAGCGATGAATAACGTGCCTGGTGCGGAAGCGTTCCGGCAGCAGCATTTCAATCGGCTGGCCGGCGAGTTCGTCGCGCGTCCAACCAAAGAGCTTTTCGGCCTCCTTGTTGGCCAGTACGATGCGCCCTTCGGCGTCGACCTCCAGGATAGGATCGGGGGCGATATCGAGAAGATTCCGGAATCGCTCGTCTAGATTCACTTCCGTTAAGTTAGGCACGTTGGGGGCCGGGATTCCAGACGCTGCGAGCGCACTATTGGGTAATCTGGCCTACATGCCGGGTGAAAACCCGCAGGCGTCATGCTACAACTTCGTGGATCACTTCGCCCGAAACGTCCGTCAGCCGGATGTTGCGCCCGTTGTAGGGGAAGGTCAGCTTCTCGTGGTTGAGCCCAAGCTGGTGAAGAACGGTGGCGTGAAGATCGTTTACAGTCTTCACCTTCTCCACTGCAGCGTAGCCATATTCGTCGGTTGCGCCGAGGATGGTGCCGCCTTTGATTCCGCCGCCGGCCATCCAGACCGAGAAACCGTAGGGATTGTGATCGCGGCCGTTCATCCTCTGCGAGATAGGCATGCGCCCGAACTCGCCGTGCCAGATGATGAGCGTGGAATCCAGCAGGCCGCGGGATTTCAGATCGGTCATCAGCCCGGCGATGGGTTTGTCCGTTTCCGAGCAGTGCATGTTGTGGTTCAGTTCCAGGTCGAAGTGCGCGTCCCAGCTTTCGGTAAAGTTGCCGCCGCCGGAGAAGATCTGGACGAAGCGGACTCCGCGCTCCACGAGCCTGCGGGCCATTAACGCCTGGCGGCCCACGTAATTTGTGGGCTCTTCCCCTACGCCGTACAGGGCCAATGTAGCGGCTGTTTCTTTCTTGAGGTCGACGGCTTCGGTGGCTTCCGTCTGCATTTGAAACGCCAGTTCGTAAGACTGAATGCGAGCGGAGAGTTCGTAGTCGTGCGGGTTCCTGCTGAGGTGCTGCTGATTGTACTGGGCTAGAAGGTCGAGCCACCGGCGCTGACGCTCCGGGGTCATGTCCTTGGGTGGCTTCAGATCGACAATCGGCTCACCGGTGGAGCGGAATGGGGTGCCCTGGTAGGCGGCCGGCATGAATCCGTTTCCCCAATTGGGCGCGCCGCCGATTGGGCCGCCGCGCGGGTCTGAAAACACTACGAACGCAGGGAGATTTTGATTTTCCGTCCCCAGGCCGTAGGTAACCCAACTGCCCACGCTGGGATATCCGCCCTGGATGAAGCCGGTATTCATTTGAAACAGCGCCGGCGCATGATCGTTACTGATGGCCTTCATGGAGCGGATCAAGGCGATCTCATCCACTTTTTTGGCTACGTGAGGGAAGAGTTCGGAAACATCCATGCCGCACTGGCCGTGTTTGGCAAACTTCCACGGTGAAGGCATCAGGCCGCCGGGATGACCCTGGGAGACCACCACTTCGCCCTTGCCCGTCATCGCTTCGCCCTGGCGCTTTAGCAGCTCGGGCTTCGGATCGAACGTGTCGACGTGACTGACGCCGCCGTAACAGAAGATAGAGATGACCGCCTTCGCCTTGGCCGGAAAATGCGGGGCGTGCGGAGCGAGCAGCGAAGTGCCAGGCGCGACGGTGGCACCGCGCATCAAGTCAGCGAATGCGAGTCCGGCGATACCGCCGCCGGCCCTGCTGAGCAAATCTCTACGCGACAGGAATCGATTGGTCATGGGATGTACACGAATTCGTTCAGGTTGAGCATGGTCTGGCAGAAATCTACCAGCGCCTGGTCGTCGCCGCGTATGAACTTCACAGCGGTCTGCGATTCGGATTGGCTGGGAGGACGGCTGAGGGCCAGTTCGAAGGCGAGCTTCGCCTGCGCTGCGGGATTGTTGCCGGCCTCGCGGCGCAGGCGATCGGCGAACATTTTGGCTTCCATCAGGACAAAGCTGTTATTCATCAGGATGAGCGCCTGCGGTGCGATGGTGCTGCGGTTGCGGCGGGCGCAGGAACCCACGGAGTCGGGTTTGTCGAAAACTTCCAGCATGGGCAGCGGAATGGAGCGCTTGGAGAAGATGTAGACGCCGCGACGCCATGTTTCGGGATCGGTGTCGGGCTTCCCAACCCAGGTACGCTTGCTGCTGGACTGGAACAGAGCGGGGTCGATGTAGGGGTGCACGGCGGGGCCTCCTACGGTGAGATCGAGATTCCCGGCTACGGCCATCATGGAATCGCGGATGCCCTCAGCTTCAAGGCGCTGGCGCGGCATACGCCAGAAGTAGCGATTCTCGGAGTCAATTTCGAGGTTGGCGGCGACGTCGTCACTTGCTCGCTGGTAGGTCTCCGAGTTCATGATGAGGCGGTGGATGGCTTTGATACTCCAGTTCTGCTTCACAAATTCGGTAGCCAGCCAGTCGAGCAGCTCAGGATGCGTGGGGCTCTCGCCCATCTTGCCGAAGTTGTTCGGAGTACGGACGATGCCCTCGCCGAAGTGATGCTGCCAGATGCGATTCACCATGACGCGGGCGGTGAGTGGATTTTGATCGTCGGCAATCCAGGCGGCCAGGCCGCGGCGGCGCCAGGTTGTGGTGGCGTCGGCGGGAGGCTCCGGAAACTGCCATTCCCCATGACTGGCCACGGCCACCACGCCGGGCTTCATGAGCGATCCCTTTGAACCGGGACTGCCGCGATAGAGGAAATAGGAGGGGATTGCCTCACGGCCCTTTTCGGCAATTGTCATGGCCGTGGGCAGCGGGCTGGGGCGCTGCTGGTCGAGATCGGCGACCTCTTTGGACACTTCTTTGTGGCGCTGCCGGTCCGGCTCCTGCATGACGGCCAGCACTTCTTTCTCGTCGGCGGAGAGGGTCTTTTCTACCTGTTCCGCGTTCAGCTTCTGACCTTCGGTCCGCTTTTCGGGCGGAGTCTTCAGGGCGACGAGGACGTATTCCGGCAGCTTGCTTTTCTTGTCCGCAATCAGCTTGTCGCGGTAGGGCTTTTCGATCTCCTTGAGTTTGCTTTTCAACGGCGCCTGCAATGCGGTGATGCGCGCCTGTTCAGCGTTGAACGCTTTGAGTCCTTCTTCATTGACCAGCGGATACTCGTTGGCCTTGGTGGAGAAGAAGACGGCCTGCATGCGATAGTAATCCTTCTGGGCAATCGGATCGAACTTGTGATTGTGGCAGCGGGCGCAGCCGACGGTGAGGGCCAGGAAGGTATTTGATGTAGTGGCGACCAGATCGTCCAGCTCATCCATTCTGGTCTGTTCGTTCTTCAGGTTATTCTCGAGTCCGAGGCGCAGGTAACCCGTCGCGATCCGGCCCTGGTATGACTTGGGGTCAAGCTCGTCTCCCGCGATCTGTTCCTGTACGAACTGGTTGTAGGGCTTGTCGTCGTTGAATGCCTTGATCACGTAATCGCGGTAGCGCCAGGCATTGTCGCGGTCGCGGTCGTATTCAAAGCCGCCAGAATCGGCGTAGCGGACGGTGTCAAGCCAGTGGCGGCCCCAACGCTCGCCGTAATGTGGCGAGGCGAGCAATTCTTCCACTACCTTCGAGAACGCGTCCGGAGATTTGTCATTCAGGAACGCCTGAACCTTGGCTGGCGTGGGCGGCAGACCGGTGAGATCGAGATAGGCGCGGCGGATGAGCGCACGGCGGTCCGCTGCGGGAGCCGGCTTCAGCTTCTTCGCTTGCAGCGTGGCCAGGATGAAGGCATCAATTGGGTTTGCGGCGCCGACTTGAGGAAGCGGCGAGCGGACCGGCGGGACGAATGCCCAATAATGGCGGTCTTGCGGAGTGATGGTCCGCTCCTCCATCTTGGCGTTGATGAGGTGGGCCTGCTCAGCGGGCCTGGCTTCCGACTTCTGCTTGGAATCCACCTTTGCGCCCTCGTCTATCCACTTGCGGATAGTTTCGATGTCTTCCGCGGGCAGACGCTTTCCCGGTGGCATATACGGCTTTTCGATTCCGGCAATGAACTTATAGAGGCGGCTTTCGGCGGACTTGCCGGGCTGAACAGCGAGACCACGTTCGCCCCCTTCGAGCGCCGACCCCAAGGTACGCAGATCGAGGTTACCCATCTGCTTATCGGCCCCGTGACAGCCCGTGCAATTCTGCTTCAGAACGAGTTCTGCGTCCTGGGCCAGATCGGAAGCAAGCAGCGGCAGGGCCAGGAAAAGGGCAGCAAGGAGGCGCATCTGATTGATATTCTATCGAATTTACGCGGCGGCGATGGGATTCTTGAGGATTCCAACGCCGTCGATTTCCACTTCCACCACGTCGGACGGACTCATCTTTTTGGTGCTGCCGGGTGTTCCGGTGTAGATGACGTCGCCGGGAATGAGCGTCACGTATTGACTGATGTAGCTGACGATGGCGTGGCAGTCGAACAGCAGGTCGGACGTGTTCGACTTCTGCACCACGGCGCCGTTCAGGCGGGTTTGCAGCATCACGTTGGAATAGTCGATGCCGCGGGCGATCATGGGTCCGAGCGGGCCGAACGTGTCGGCGCCCTTGGCGCGCCACCACTGCAGGTCCTTGTTGGGGCCGTTTTGCCAATCCCGCTCCGACACATCATTGCCGCAGCAGACGCCGAAGATGGTGTCCTTCGCTTCGGCCGCCGAAATGTGCCAGGCCTTCTTGCCCATGACGATGACGAGTTCCCCTTCGTAGTGGGTGTTCTGCGAGTCTTTAGGGATGATGATGGGATCGCCGGGATTCTGCAGGCACGTGATGGGCTTGTAGAAAATCTCCGGCGCCGATGGCGGCTTGCGCGTGCCGATGTGGCTCTTATAGTTCAGGCCCACGGCGAGAACCTTGGACGGAGTGCACGGCGCCAGCAGTTTCACGTCGCTGAGCTTGTGCTTCGTCCCCGTCTTCTTGTGAGCGCCGAAGAGGTCACCCTGAATGGCTTCTACCGATTCTCCGTTGACGATGCCGTACGACGTTGCAGAGCCTTTTTGGAAACGGACGAATTTCTCGACGGTGTTACCTTGGCCGGACAGTTGATCGGCCGCCAGGCCGGCGGCGACCGATCCTACGATCAGTTCTCTTCTTGTTGTCTTCATGGCAGGATCTCCACACTCGCTACCGTCCTGGGGCCGGTGCGCATTTCATTGACCACTTTCCCTTTGGGATCGACTTCGATGAGACGCCTGCCGGTGTAATCGGCGATCAACAGATTCCCGTTTGGCCAGACTGCAAATCCAGACGTCCAGCCCATTTGGATATCCTGCTTCGCGCCGGCAATGGAGCGGACTACGTTGCCGGATGGATCCACTTCGACGAGCTCGCCGGGATCGGATATACAGATCATCGTGTTGCCATTAGGAAGGCGTCGAGCCTGATAGGCGCGGCGATTTTTGCCGTTTGGCGCCTGCCACTGCCACACGATTTTTCCGGAGTGATCCACTTCAATGATCTTTGCTTCGGCCTCGACCGCGATCAGCGTGGTGCCCTGATCTGTGCGGTGGCTGTTGCGCATGCGCATGTTGGCGATGTCCGGGGTTTCATACTTCCAGACGACTTTCTTATCCGGCGTGACTTCGATGACCCGGCCCAGTTTCGCGTCACCGATCAGCGTGTTGCCGTTCGGCAGGCGCTGTGCGCTCAAGGGGTGTTGAAGGCCTTCGGCAGCGCCGTAGGTCCAAACTTCCTTCTGATTCTGATCGAGTTCAGCGACGGATCGCTTATTGCCCAGGGTGAACAGCACATGGCCGTTCGGCAGCGCCTGTACATCGTGGCTGCGTTCATTCGGCTTGCTCCAAAGCACCTTTCCGGACGGCCATTCCATGGCGATGATTTCGCCGGTGGGGCCGTGATCGGAAATAAGGATATGGCGCTGGGGTATCTTCTCTTTCAGTTGCTGGTCGAAGAAGGCGAAGGCGCGCTGCTCGGCCTTCTCTTTGTCGGCGCCTTTGAATCCGTGCCCGGCTCCGGAAATGGTCTCGAGTTCTGCCTGTACGCCGGCGTTGAGCAGGCGCTCCAGCAGCCACGACGATTGCTCGTAGGCAACGTAGGCGTCCTTGGTTCCATGAATGATGAGCGTGGGCGCGGCGTTGGGCGTCACCCAATTGAGCGGGCTGGCCCGAATGTGTGCGGCGCGCTCGTGATCAAGATCACCGCCCAGGAATTGCGGGAGCACTTGCGCCGCGTCTACGCTCTTGGAATACGATTGCGTGAAGTCGGTTGGCCCGTAGTAGTCAACGACGCACTGGACCTTGCTGGAGAACTGGCGATTCGGCCCGGAGCCTTCAAACTCTTCGACTCCGCTGGTGAGGCCGAGGAAGAGCACGAGGTGTCCACCGGCGCTGCCGCCCATCACTCCGATGCGCTCGGAGTCGATGCCGTACTTGGACGCGTTAGCGCGCAGGAATCTCACGGCCGCTTTCACGTCATGAACAGGTGCCGGGAACTGATTGCGGGGGGCGAGGCGATAGCTGGCCGTGGCCGCTACATACCCGCGCTGGGCCAGGCGAATGGCTTCGGGCAGGTAGCTTTGGCGGTTGCCCGCGCGGAAGCCTCCGCCGTGGATTAAGAGAACTGTGGGGCGAGGTTCCGTGGACGCGGCACTGGGCCGAACGATGTCCATCTCCACCTTTCCACCGACGTTGGAATATTCGATGTTGGCTTCATGGATTACGTCCGCCGGCATTGGCGGGACAGTCTGCGCGCAGAGCAGCAAGGACGAGGCTGACAGGAGAGCAAGAATTCGGAGTTGCATTGTTGTGAGCGTATTCTATCGTGCCCGCGTTGGCAACCGCGGAAGGTTAGAAAAGAATACGGCTCTTGCGCTGCTGGATCTTGGCGGAATCCACGCCAGGGACGGCGGAAAGGTCCGCGATGTTGGCGAAGGGCTGAGACTGCCGGCGCGCGATGATGGCCTCGGCCACATCTTCTCCCACCCCAAGCACTCCGGCGAGTTCATCGGCCGGAGAGGTGTTGATGTTCACGAGCGTCAGGTTTTCAAAGAAGTAGGTGGTGACGCGCGCCAGCTGCTCGTCGGTTCCGTTTGCGCCGCGTTTGGTCATGTCCGCAAAAACGTCGTTCCAGCGGTCCCAGGATCGGGGTTCCTTCAGGAACACGGCGGTAGTGTGGCAGCGTCCGCAGACCAGATTTACGGCTTGCAGGTTTGGATCGGGATCCGACGCGGTTGCGGTAATAGCGCAACACACAACCGCGGCGGCACAGATTGGCAACAGGGCCTTTGCAGTCACTTCTTGTTGGCCGCTACGGTGCGCCCGGAGAGCCTGGACTGCACGGCGCTTGGGATGCCCTGGCCGAACTGGCTGACGGTCTTAATCAGCTTCCCGTTGGTAAAGGCCATCTCCAGGAATTTTTCGCTATGCATGGGCTTGCCGTATTCATCTTTCATCAGAGCGACCAACTTCTTGCTCTTTACGTCCACGACATCGCCCGACGAAAGATAGGCGTACTGTCCGTCGATGCCCATGGTGATCCAGTCGGCTGAGGCGGTGGTGGGAAAGGTCATCTTCAACACGGGCCACTCGCCAGTGTTGTCGTAGACAAGCATGCCGTAGTTGATATTGTCGACCACCCAGATCTCGCTTTCATCCGGGGTGAGGGCGATGCCATGGCTGGGGCAGCCGTGTCCGTAGAAGTGCTGCTTCAGATCTCCCCACTTGGCCTTCCACATTTCCGCGGGGGCTTCAATGCGCTTGATCACTTCACCGGTCTTCACGTCCGCGATTTCAAAACCCAGAAGATTGTTGAGGTTTGCATAGACGCGCGTCGCGTCGTGGTTGATGACGAACGGTCTCACATGGTCTGAGAAGGTGATGGTCCGGATGGCCTTCATGGAAGGCACGTCGCCCACCGTCATGGTCACTCCATTCGGGGCCATCAATACGGTTTTGCCATCAGCGCTGAGGCCCATGTTGTGGGCGAAATTGCTCTTCGGCGCTTGAATCTTGCCTTTCAGAGAGCCGCTTTGGGCGTCGATCACATACCAGAAGTCCTTCAGGTCGGATCCGACGACGAGGGTCTTGCCGTCCGGTGTGACTTCCGGCCGTTCACAGCAGGAGCCGTCGTAGGTTTGCTCCCATACCTTCTTGTCCGTGCCCAAGTCGAAGGCCGCGAGCCGGCCGCGGGTGGCCAGATAGATCATGTTGGTGGTGGTGCTGGCTGCGACTCCCGAGACTTCTTCCGGGCTCTTGCTGGCAGGGACGTCCCAGGTGGGTATGCGCTTCACGAATTCAAAGTTGCGGTCAACGTCGAGGACCACGATACCGACGCCATTCATCTCGGAGGAGAACTGGCCGCCGGCCGAACCGCCGGGCAGAGTGACGTACACCAGACGCCGGTCACGCTTGCCGAAACCCCTGGCAACCTGCGGACCGCGGTCGCGAGGATCCGAAGAACCGGCCTGACGGTAGGGCCTTTCGGGCTTGTTAATCGCGTTCTCGCGTTTCACGCCGTCCGGCGTGGTGGCCTGGGCGGCCAGGTTGGATGGGATGATGGAGAACGCCAGGGTACATGCCGCCATTACCGCCAAACCTTGTCTGCAGATCGTCATAATTGACCTCCTATGATTCGCGTGTTGAGCATATACCCGCCGGTTCGGGGCTGTCAACCGTCTGGAAAGTATGGCCGCTTACTCCTGCTGTATTGCGGTATATTGCTTCGGAGGAGACAATCTCATTGCGAACCACATTGTTAAGCGCCGTGCTTTTCGCGGCGATCACTGCGACCACAGTTCCGGCTCAAACCACAACTGTGCTCGCCACCGGCCTGATCAATCCCATTCGACTTGCCTTTACACCGGCGGGCGACCTGCTGGTTGCGGAGAACGACAAGACTCCCAACAGCGGCCGTATTTCTATTGTAAGCCGGAAAGGAGTGCGGCGGACTTTGATCGACGGCCTGCCCTCCGGCCTCGCCGCGCCCAATCTGGATCCGGATGGAGTGACCGGCTTTGTGGTGCAGGGCCGTACGATCTTTATTCTTTTGGGTGAAGGCGATGTTCTTCGGAACGGAACAAAGCAGGGCACCAATATAGTCAACCCGGATGGAGTCAGCTCTGGTCTGTTCAGCTCCATTTTGAAGATGACACTGAGCACCGCAGTGGACACGTTTTCCGGCAGCCTTACGCTGAAGCCGGAGAACCAGACAGCGCTATTAGACGGGAATACGGTGACCTTGAGAGGAGGTGCCGGAGATGAAGCCATGCTGGAGGTGCTGGTCAATTTTCCGGATACGCTGCCAGATCCGAATACGGTTTTCCGGAACGCCCACACCTTCGGAGCAGCGACGATATCCAGCATACCGGACACCCTATTCGTTATCGACGCCGGAATGAACACAGTCATTCGAGTGAACACCACAACGGGCCGCGCCAGGACCGTGACCCGGTTCCCTCCTTTGAAGTCGAACGTTCCGGGGCCCCCTTTCAGTGACGCGGTGCCGGACAGCATTCACGACTATGGCGATTCTCTGCTCATTACACAATTGACCGGATTTCCGTTTACGCCGGGAGTTTCGCGTGCGGTTCTGGTGAATCCCCAGACCGGGGATTCGAGCGTCTTCATCGCGAATCTTTCGTCGGCGATTGACACGGCGGTGCGCAAAACGAATGGCAGAACGCAGTTCTGGGTATTGGAGTTCAGCGGAAACCTGGGCTCGGCTACGCCGGTACCGGGACGCCTGACACGTTATGACGGTGAGGCGGGACAGGTGGCGGTGGGAGACCTGGTTACACCGACGAGCATGGTGCTGGATCCGGTGACTGGGGACATTTTTATCTCCGAGCTGGCCACGGGATTGATCAAACAGTACAAGATCCAGTAGGCGGCTTGTTAGCGGGCGAGAGTTGGCGTTTTTCGAGGCGTGGGTACAGGGCGCAAAAGTTTTTCGAAGACCGGCTGCACCTCGATGGGGTCGTAGCCGGCGCGCTCCAAATAATGGCGCGCGATTAAATCCGCGTCGCCTTCGTTGGCCACAAAACGCCCCTTGAAGGCTACAGGCATGAGCAGGGTAGCGTCCGCCCCGCGCATGCAGATTCGACCTGCACTCCCCATGAAGTAGAGAGGGATGCTGGCTGATCTGCCCGCGCTGGCAAAGCGGCCGTGATTCGCGGTGACGTGCGCGATCTGATGCGCAAGAAGCGCCGCCAGTTCTCCCATGGT
>JBDUEM010000088.1:0-26794 GCA_040002435.1 Bryobacteraceae bacterium | reverse complement strand
CCAGTGGAGCTGGTGCAACTTTGCAGCTACCGGGCGAATACTGCGGACGATGGTCCTTTCCAAATTCCCAGGTCAGCCTCAAACGCATCGAACCCTCCGACCCGACACTTGCCGCCGGGATTCCGGCTTCTTTCGATTTGTCGCTCACTCCGCTGTCCGATCCTGGACAATCGACGGCGCGAGTGGGAATGTGTCTCCTTCCGACGGGTGGCGCAAGGCTATTTATCTACGCCAGGCAGACCGATGACGCCCTGGCGCTTCCCGGGGTTGTCGGAAAGGAAATCGGACCAAAATCGCGGACCATCTCCTTCGCTCCAACCATCCGAAGCAGGGAACTCCAGAATCCGAACTTCCGCCGGCTGTTTGTCAATGGCGTGGAGTGGGTCGCAGCCAACTCCGAACCCTCCGTGCCGGAAAAGCCTCGACTTTCTTCGAAGCCGCTTCGAATATACGTCTTCCGGACCGGAGAGGATGCTTCCGACAAAAGCGTGAGTGCGGTGTTAGCGGAACGGGGGCATTCCGTCACTTTAGGGGTCCGTGCCAACCAGCTCGAGATGGCGCCGCCTCTCACCGGCTTCGATGCGGTAGTGGGACTTGGTGTGCCCGGACAGGGAATATCCGCTGTTGGGGCGGATGTCCTTTCGAAGTATCTGCAATCGTCTGGCCGGCTGATCCTGGATGGCGAATTCGTATACGAGATGGGTTCGCTCGCAGGAAGCCTGCGCTTGCCGGCGACATACTGCGGTAAACTCGCAGGCGACGACCCGAACACCATGTTCCAGCGCGTCGACCCGCCAGACCCCCTCATTCACAGAAACATTCCGCCTTCCTTTTCGCTCCCGCTATCCGTGCTTCGCGATCCGGGGCAGTCGAATGCCCGCATCGAGCATTGCATCATTCCTTCGACCAACGGGAAAATCCTCTTCTATTCTGTGCGGAAAGGCGAAACGGTCCCGCGGCCTGGCTTGCTCGTGAATGAGCCGCAGCTGAGGAGCAGGGCCGCTGTATTTTCAGTAACCCTTCGAAACCAGGAACTGCAATCTCCGAATTTTCGTGCGGCGTTCGTGAACACCGTAGAATGGGCTGCCGAGCAACTCGCCGATCCAATTCCATTCGATGTGGGTCCCACGCAGTTGAGCTTCGTGTTCAATAGCAGTGCTGATAGCGCACGCTCGCAGACGTTGCTGGTGACGCCAGCCACCCTCACGCCCGCCGTCTTTGCCGTCACTACATTTACAACATCGGGAGAGGACTGGCTGCGTGTTACTCCGAACCGCGCTACCACTCCGGCCAGTCTCACGGTGCAAGCCTCGCCGGTCTTTTTGGCTCCCGGCCTCTATCAGGGCGAAGTGGTCGTGACTTCTGGATCATCGGTGGTCCACGTGCCGGTGAAAGCCGTCGTAAATTCCACGGCGCCGTGTACGTACGATATCTCTCCTTTACGGGCAGTCTTTGCTGCCGCTGGAGGTTCCGAGAAAATCGGTGTGTCCGCGCCTCCGGGATGCAGTTGGACAGCCGCGTCCGCTTTGCCATGGGTCACGATCTCTGCCGGCGCAACGGGGACAGGCCCCGGCACCGTGGTCTATTCAGTAGCTCCCGCAGCCACCGCCGAGGCACGCTCGGGAGGAATTACGGTTGCCGGGCAAACCTTCCGTGTCACCGAAACCGGCACCAGCCTTTCATTCAGATTAGATCCGGCGGCCCTGACTTTCCGTCTCGCGGAGAACTCCAGCCAACCAGACACTCGGGCACTCTCCGTCATCTCGTCTCTCGCGGCTTCGTTCACTGCAAGCGCCACCGGTGGAACCTGGCTGAGTGTCGCGCCTGCATCGGGCGCGGCCCCCGGCACGATGATCGTCTCCGCAACTGCCGCCGGACTCGCGCCCGGCACCTATCAAGGCTCCATCGTCATCGGAATTCCAACGGCCACCCCAGCGGAACAATCCATTGCCGTCAGTCTGACTATCGATCCGGCTAACGCCACTCCGTTGCGTGTCGAACCCACCTCGCTGACCCTCTCGGCGGCTCAAGGTGGCGACGTCAAGACAAACACACTGCAAGTGACGAATCCCGGACGCGGCACTCTCGTATTCCGCGCCGTCGTCGATGACGGAAGCTTTCTATCTATCACTCCCGACAGCGGAACTGTTGCACCAGGACTGCAGCAATCGATCACCATCTCAGGAAACCCGCAAGGTCTGGCGGCAGGGTCATACTCGGGACACGTCACCGTATCGGCCTCTACAGGAGAAAAGGTGACCGTCCGAGTAGTTCTTACGGTTTCCGCCATCAATCAAACAATTCTGCTCTCGCAAACTGGCCTGTCCTACATGGCCGTTTCTCTCGGTGGCAAGGTTTTGCCGCAAACCTTTAGCGTGCTGAACATCGGCGCTGGCGTGATGGATTGGACCGCCTCCGCCTCGACTCTCAGCGGAGAATCGTGGCTCTCCCTCACGCGCGGCAGCGGTTCCGCGGACGCCGCTGCGCTTGTGCCGCTGCCGATTGACGTGAATGTGGACGCAACCAATCTTCGCCCAGGCGATTACAGGGGGCGGATTACCGTCACATCTCCAACCGCCAGCAACTCGCCGCAAATCATGTCGGTACTGCTCCGCGTGCTGCCGCCCGGCAGCAATCCCGGTCCAATGGTGCGGCCCACCGGACTGATATTCATCACTCCCCTTTCAGGCTCCGCCGGCAGCAGTTCGCAGGATGTGATGGTATCGAACATTACGAGCGATGTCCGCACATTCAATTCCAGCCGGCTGACCACCGACAACATAACATGGTTCACTCATACGCCAGTCCAGTCTTCCGTGGCCCCGGGCCAGCCCACCCGCGTCACGGTTCAGGCAAGTTCCGCGGGTCTTACTTCGGGCGTACGTCGTGGTGTACTCACGCTGTTGTTTGACGATGGCGCCGTGCAGAACGTCAATGTCTTGAGCATCGTCCCGCCGCAGGCCTCCACTTTATCGAAGACCGTTCGTGAAGCCGCATCCTGCGCCGATCAGCGCCTGGTCTTGACGTCCCGAACCCTCCAACAGAATTTTGCCGCCCTTGCGGGTGAAGGTGTGGCAATCGACGTCAAGGCCGCCGACCGCTGCGGAAACCTGCTCATCCCTCAAAAGGGAGCATCGGCTTCTGTTACTGCCACGTTCTCCAATGGAGACACACGCCTCAATCTCTCACATGTGGGAAATGGCATCTGGACCGGCACATGGCGCCCAGTAACCGTGTCGAGTAGCGTTGTCGTCACCCTGACGGCGTTCAACTTCGAAGGAATATCCACTTTCCAGGCCGAGCAAATCGAGCTCTCGGGATCGATTCGAGACGCTGGCCGCACCCCGATCGTCACTGCCGGTGGTCTGCTGAACGCTGCTAGTTTCGCGGCCGGCGTACCCATCGCGCCCGGATCGCTGATCACTGTCTATGGAACGAACCTCGCGGACGACAGCGCCGTGTCTGACAAGCTACCGCTGCCGCGCGAAGTGAATGGTGTCGAAGTTCTGCTCGGTGACCGCTCGCTTCCCCTTCTCTACGTCAGCAAGACTCAGTTGAATGTGCAGGTGCCGTTCGGCCTGTCCGCGAACACGCAGCAACAGATATCGGTTCGCCGCGGCGAGGAACTGTCGGTCCCGGAAAGCGTCACAGTCGCCGATTCGGTGCCCGGAATATTTACCAAAAACAGCAGCGGTTCGGGACAAGGCGTGATCACCAAGAACGGAGAAGCCGGATTGGTGGAGCCCGGAAATCCGGCCAAATCTGGGGATTACATTGTGATCTATTGCACCGGCCTGGGCGCCGTAACACCCTCGGTCGATTCCGGATCTGCCAGCCCTGGTACAACTCCAGCCACAGTGCCAGGCACAATCGAATTGAGAATCGGCGGCAAAGTCACTCAGACTCTCTTTGTCGGTCTAACAGCCGGTGCGGTGGGTCTGTACCAAATCAATGCCGTGGTGCCGGATGGAGTCGCGCCAAGTGATGCGGTGCCAGTCACCATTACCGCGGGCGGACAAACCAGCCCGCCCGTCACGATGGCAATTCAGTAAGACTGCGAGACTTACTAATCGACACTATTTGTTAGCTCTGCGTGAACCTGATGTCCAAGCCGCGTCACCAATTCCGGAATTGCCTCGATGTCTTCGGTCGAGGTTCGGAAGTTGACGATGCAAAACCGTAACGCGTACTTCCCGTCGATCAGCGCATTCGATGCGAAAGCCTCGCCGCTGTTCTCGAGGTACGTCAACAGGAGTTGATTCAGACGGCTCAGATACATCTCCGTCTGCTCAGTACCGATACTGGCACGCAACTCCAGCGGGACGTAGCGCAACGTTGTGATGCTCAGGTTGTGCGTAATCGCTTCCAGTTCCGGATGCCCTACAGCCAAGTCATACAGGTGCCGCGCCAGGAGGATGTCATCCTCGATCATCTCGCGCTGGGCGGCCGCCCCGGCGTGCTGCAGGGCGAGCCAGATTTTGAGCGCGCGAAAGCCGCGCGAGTTCTGCGGGCCGACGTCAAAATAGTTGATGCCCTCCACTTCGAAGCTGTAGTACGGCGGATGATAAGAGAATGCATTGTGCAGTGCAGCCGGATTCCGCACCAGCGCACATCCGGCCTCGAGCGGTGCGTAGAGCCATTTGTGAGGATCCACAGCGACCGAATCGGCTACCGACAGGCCCATGAGATCGGCGGGCGCTCCCATCACCCCGGTCGCGAAGGCGCCATAGGCGCCATCAACATGGAACCACAGGTTGCGCTCTCGGCAGAAGGCCCCAATCTCTGCCAGAGGGTCCACAGCGCCAGTGCTGACAGTTCCTGCGGAGCCAACCACGAGAAATGGCTGGTAACCCTCGGCAAGGTCCCTGCTGTACTGAGCTTCCAAAGCCGCGAGGTCCATGCGCTGCTGCTTGTCGATGCCGATCCAGCGAATCGCTTCCGTGCCAAGTCCGGTGAGGTCGGCTGCTTTCTGAATCCACGTGTGTGCTTCCTTCGAAGCGTATACAACCAGCCGCGACTCACGCGCGGTACCCTGCTTTCGCACATCCCAGCCTGCTTTGGCGGCGCGGGCGGCCAGAAAGCACGTAAGGTTGGCCATGTTGCCTCCGCTTAGCAGCAAGCCGCCACAATCGGTCGGATAGCCGATGAATTGCGCGAGCCAGCGGATCGTCTGGGCTTCTATCTCGGTAGCCATGGGCGACAGTTTCCAGGCGCCGACATTGGCGTTTACAGACGACGCCAGCAATTCCGCGAGCATACCAATGGGCGCGGCGGACGACGTGATGTAGCCGTAAAAGCGCGGATGTCCGTTGAGGAGGGAGTGCTCAAACAGCAAGTCACTTGCAGACTCAAGCAGCTCAGCGGCCTCCTTGCCTCCCTGCGGCAACTCCCGCGTCGCACCTAAGACCGTGCGGACTTTATCCGCAGGCTCCGCTGGCGTCACTGCTCGTCCGCGCGTGGAAGCCAGAAAGCCGGCGATTCGGTCAACGAGGTCGTGTCCGAGGGAGCGAAACTCGTCTTCCGTCATTTCGAGCGCGGCCTGTCGGCGTCTGAGCTGGTCTATCCGGAGCGTAGAGGACATCGTTCTCTACCGTAACCCCTCAAACAGATCGGTCTCCAGTTTTCGGCCGCCGTTCACGGAGCTGTAAGCACGGTAGAACTCCTGGGATCCCCAAAGCGCTTTCTGCTGTTCATCTTCAAGTTGGCCCAGTTTCTCATAGATGGACATCTGTGTCTGATGGCTGCATACCGCTTTCCAGACAATGGGCCAATACGCGGACGTGTCGATCTCGGTAGTTACGGCCCAATCAGGCCAGGGAGTCGCCTGTCGGCGAGTCCCGTCAACCATCGAAATCAACTCGCGGAAAGCGGCTTGATAGGCTGCCCACTTTCCATTGCGCCACGCCATGTAGTAGAGTTTAGCGGCACGATGACTCGGAAGCGGGTAACCGTGCAACCGGTCGTCGATATGGTATCCACAATCACCGGCACACACGGCGGCAGCCGTCGTGAACTGCGAGATGGCGATGTGGTCCGGGTGACCGTATCCGCCTTCCGGCCCGAACGTGAGAATCACATCGGGGCGGATGCGCCGGATGTGCCACACGATGGCCCGAATGGCAGTTGCCGCATCCATTTGGTCCACGCCGCCGTCGGCATAGCTCAGAATGGAGACTTCGCGGATACCCAGCACGGCTGCCGCAGCTCGTAATTCCGCTTCGCGAACACGGCCCACTTCGGCAGGGTCGGCAGTTTTTCCCTGTGAACCGAAGCGCCCCCGCTCTCCGCGCGTGGCCGTGACGAGGTAAGTCTCTACGCCTTCCGCCGCATACTTTGCCAGCGTCCCCCCAAAGCCGAGCGATTCGTCGTCCGGATGGGCCAGGACGGCCATCAGCTTAAATTCTTGCGCCACCGTTGCCTCCCTATTCATCGTGCTTTGCAATAGACCAGCCTCGAGCCACTCCGTATTGCTTCAGCTCAGTTGCGGCCAAGCGCTGCACGGATCTTGGCGAGGTGGTGATAGCTGTGGCGTACGGCATGATCCTCCAGCATGAACTGACACGTGAGCGGAGCATCGCTATTGAGCGAAACGGGCGCGGCACAATCCAACTCTGACTCGCTGAGCGCACGGATCGCCGCCGCTGCCGCCGCGCTGTTGGCGGCTAACAATGCCATCGTGGCTTCCTTTGCGACGTTGTCATTCTCCTTGGCGTGTTCGCTGTTCATTGTGCCCACGGCGTCCCAGGTCACCCCGGTGATCGGCTGGCCGGCCGCGAGTGACCGTGCCAGTTGAAGCTCAATCGGGTACACGCTGGCCACGTGATGCACCACTACTCCCACTTTGCGTCCGTCATGGGGCACGCGCGTCTGCCACTCTGTCTCGGAAAGTGTGGCCGCAAATGCGGCGAGGGACGCCGCGCCTGCCTCAAGACGGGCTGCAAGCGCTTCAGATCGACGACTCATATTTTCTCCTGTGCTTCAAAGGGAACCGATTACTCTCAGCAAAGACGGCCTGTAGGGTTTGCCCATAAGAATCGAGGTCTTTACAGAGAGATCGAACCCAAATTCTGGAATTGAATTTGCTATCTATCTATAACAGCGAACTCTCTTCCTTCTTTTGGCAAAGTTTCTTTTGAAGTACGCGGTGGGGCGAATGCCTAGCGAAGGGGCCGACCTCTCAACAAGGTGCTGACGCCGGCTGCGTCAACCACCGTAATGCACGGGCGTGGCCTGTGCAGTTGCGCTCCATCAAGTGGGATCTGGTGCCGCGCATTCCTGAAATCTTTGGCTTATCGTCCTGCGAACCGACGCCGCGAACGCCTGCCTGACACGCCATCCGTCGCTGCTTCCGATCCGGGAATCTCAGCCTCAGCCTCCAGGTAAATTCGCTGGAAGTCAGGGAAGCGCTGACGGATTAACGCCTTGATACGATCCGTCGCCTCAGCCACATCGGTAACGGAGGTGGAAGCGCGAAACCGCACATCGAGAGTCAACAAAGCATTCTCGGCACCGAGGTACATCGTCAACGCCCGCCTGACGCATTCCACCTGCGGATCTTCCGAGACAATCTTCAGCACTTCGGCCTTCGTCTTCGGATCCACACCTTCCCCAACCAGAAGCCCCCGGCACTCCCGGATGAGGAATGTGGCAACAGCGGCGAGCAGCAAGCCGATAAGAATCGATGCCAGCCCGTCCAACCACGGCATCTTAAGATACTGGCTGAAGAAGATCCCGCATGCGGCGATCACCAGGCCAATCAGCGCCGCTCCGTCTTCCGCCAGAATTGTGTATGTCGTCGGATCCTTGCTGGCAATAATGTCCCCAAGGATGTCTTCGGTTCCGTGCTCCCTCGCAAAGGCGCGAAGCGCCACCAGGAACGTCGCGCCCTCGATCACAAACGCAACACCCAGAACGATGTAGCTCCAAGAAACCTGCTCCACTGGTTTGGGATGCAGGATGCGCTCAACTCCTTCGTAGGCGGAGATGCCTCCCCCAACGCCGAAGATCAGCACCGCTACCAACAGGCTCCAGAAGTAGAGCTCCTTACCGTGACCGAAGGGGTGGCCTTCATCCGCCGGGCGCCGGCTCCTCCAAATTCCTACCAGCATCAACACTTGGTTCGCGGTATCGACCAGGGAATGAATGCCTTCCGCCAACATGGCTGAACTACCGCTAATACCGGCCACCACGAACTTGATAATGGCAATAACAAGGTTCCCTCCAAGCGCCGCAAGGGTGGTAAATTTCGAGTCTGTATTCACAATATCGCCTTGGCGCTGGAGGTCCTGCAAGATTCGATCCTCCTCCCGCGGGAAGGTTTCGAATTAGCGACGATCACTGGAGCGCCGTGCCAGTGGCGCTACTGCAGAGTGCTGGAGGGGGCGGATTCTACGTGCTTTCAACGCACCAAGGCATTACCCTGTCGATGGCCGAAACACTTTCACTGGCTTCGCTTGGAAATTTTAATACTAGGGCGGGAAAACACAGAAGGGACCACGCCGCGCCGGATTCCGGGCGGCTTAACACTGCGGACTACTATCACTACCGGCGGGTACGTTTTGCGGCACGCAAACGCTGTTGTTCAGCCCCGCGACGTCTCCTACATAGTACTGATACGGATGTAACGCTTAATGTCTGGGATGCTCACGATAACAAGAGCCGCCACGGCGAACAATACAGTGCCACCTAAGATGGACCACACGTTCTTCTTCATTCCCTTTAGATCCGGCCCCGGCAAATTTGTTTCCAATTCAGTTAGACGGCGAGTTTTCCCGAACGATGCGGAACCGATTACCGGCATCTTCATCCGCCTTCTCTTTGTCCAGCAGCACGCGGACCTTCGCGGCCAGATCCGCGGCTTCCTTACTTCTTCCCAACTGTCTGTAGATGGTTCATCAACCCGTGGAGACGCACAATCCATTAAACTTTTGGTTAAGGAGGACTTCCGGGTGCAGTTTCCCATCGTTTGCTCACTTCTAATCAGTCTTGGTTCCTGTCTCGCCCAACAGGCGCCCGTCTCGCTCAACGTCCGAAGCATTCGAGTCAATCTCACTTCGCCGGTCACTGCACAGGCCGATCCGGTCCCGGTCGCCACTATCCTGAAAGCGTTTAAGAATCGTGGAATTAACCTCTCGCTGGAGGAGCGATTCGACCCGGCTACGTTGGATAGAGCTAGAGACACAATCCGCGATGTGTACCGCGAGGTGGGTCGTCAGGTTCGCGTGGATTACGCAACCACCCATCTGCCGCCACGGGCCGTGGAACTCGTGTTCAACGTCATCGAGCTTTGTCCCTGCTGCCCGTAGCCGACTACTGCCCGCCAAGCAGCCGCCGCGCATTGCCCTCGGAGATCGCCCGCGAATCACCTTCGCTCAATCCGGCCTCACGCATCTTCAGAGTCGCTGACTCGAAATAGAACAGAGGAAAGTGGGAGCCAAATACCACGCGCGCGGGCGAAACCAGCCGGGCCAGCGTCGCCACACCCCGCAATCGCTCCACCATCGCAAAGTCAAAGTAAACCTGCCCGGCGGCCGCAATCTCCTGGACCGGCGCATCCTTACTCTGATTCACCACCACCAGCCGCAGCGCGGGAATGCCAGAGACAACTTTAGCCAGCGGCCCCAGTTCCACTGACGAAACCTGCAGCAGTGGATGCTGCGTGCGTTCGTCCTCCATGGTCACCACCAATTGCACAATCAGCCCAAACCGCGCCGCCAGCCGCAGAACATCGCTGAACCGTGGGTCAGCGAGCGTGTAGCCATGGTAGTTCGGATGAAGCCGGATTCCCGGCATGCGATGCTGCTCGCGGCAGCGGCGCACATCTTCCTGCCAGTCGGGTAGCACCGGATTCACGCTTCCGAACGGTACCAGAAGCCCGGCACCGTGCGTCCGGCAATCGGCTGCGAGGCGCGCGTTCACGCCCCCCAAATCCTTGTGCAGCAGGGCGTCGAAACTTCCCACCCACGCCTGCGCGACTCCTTGCTTCCGCATCGCAGCCACAAATTCCGCAGGCTCATCGCCTGCCAATCGCCGGAACGGCCATCGGGACAAATACGCGTGTGTGTCGAGGATCATGGCAGGCCGAAACAGAGGATATTAGCGCCCGCGGCTACCGCCAGGTATTGACGCCCATCCACTGTGAACGTCATCGGAGCCGTCTTCACGGTCTCGTTCGTCGGGATGTGCCACAGAGGCTTTCCGTCCTTCTCATCCACGGCCACCAGATCTCCACTTGGGTCCGGATAAATCAGAATCCCGCCCGCGGTTGCCAGCACGCCGGCCCACCGTTTACCCTCCACCGGGCCTGTCAGAGGGATCTCCCACACGGTCTTCCCGGTTTCAATGTCCAGCGCCCGGACGTACTTCTTCCCCTCCTTCACCGGCGGACGTTCCCTCTTCCAATCGCCGGGCTGCACGTGCGGAACGCACTTCTCCATTACCATCAGGTAGTACAAGCGAGTGGTGGGGCTGAAAGCGGTGGCGTTCCAGTTGGTCGCGTCTTCCGGGCAGCTCATTTCTTTTTCCGCTAAAAGCTGCGGGCGTCCGTCGGCGCCAATGCCGCTCGCCCAGGTCACTTCAACAAAGTTCTTAGCCAGCAGCAGTTCGCCATTGGTCCGGTCGAACACATAGAAGAAGCCGTTTCTGTCCGCATGCAGCAGCAGCTTTCGCTCGCGCCCACGGTATGTCGTATTCACTGCAACCGACGGCTCGGTGGCGTCCCAGACATGCACGTCATGAGGCGTAAATTGAAAATGCCACTTCAACTTTCCGGTATCCGGATTCAGTGCCAATATGCTCTGGGTATACAGATTGTCGCCAGGCCGGTCTCGATCGTCCGTATTCGGAAAAGGCGTCGCCGTGGGCCAGAAGAGCGTATCGGTCTCGGAGTCGTAACTGCCGGTTAGCCAGGTGGAGCCTCCTCCCAGTTCCGGATGTTTTCCCTTCCACGTCTCAGACCCGGGCGCCCCCTTGTCCGGCACCGTCCAGAACCGCCACACGCGCTCCCCGGTCGACGCCTTGTAGGCCGCAAGAAATCCTCGAATACCCCAGTCGGCCCCGGAAACTCCGGCCACCACCAGGTCCTTCACCACCAGCGGCGCAACGGTGGAGCCGTAGCGCTGCGCCTCCTCCGGCATCACGGCCTCCCACACCAGGGCGCCGGTGGTGCGGTTCAAAGCGATCAGGTGAGCGTTGTCCGTGACCATGAAAATCCTGTCGCCCAAGATCGCCGCGCCACGATTGGTGCCCAGCGATGCATCCCCCACCAGTCCAGCGGTCCTCGGCCGGGAATAGCGCCAGATCTGGCGTCCCGTGCGGGCATCCAGTGCGATCGCCTGGTGCGGACCCGTTACGTACATCACTCCATCCGCAACCAGGGGCGTGGTCTCCAGCCCGAAATATTTCATGTTCTCGACAAAGTACGGCGTGTCGGGAAGCAACTGCGCCCACAGCGGAATCGCAAAGCTCCACTGCAACGCCAGCTTGCCAACGTTTGATTTATTGATTTGCGTCAGATCACTATAGCGGTTGCCGCCCAGCTTTCCGTTGTAGCTCAACCAGTCTCCCGGCTTGGGATCGATCAGCCTCGAAAATTCCACCTTTGGCGTGCCGGCCGACCCGGCCGCGGCGGGACTATCCGCCTTCACGCCGCTCAGCCGGCCAAGATAAGCAATGAGATTCTGCACCTCGTCCGGACTCGCCTTCACCGCCGGCATCAAAGATTGTTTCTCCTCTTCGATCGTCGAAATCTGGTCCTCCCGAAACGAATAGAAGCGGCCGTCCAGATCCTGCACGCCGATATCGAAACTGCTCCGGTTCTTGGCGAACCCGCGAATCGTCTGTCCACTTTTCAGCTTGACGGTCACCATGCCGTAGCCAGGCGGGACGTGGGCGCTGGGCGCGGTCAGCGCTTGACGCAGTTCGTCCACAGACATGCGCGCCCCCGCATCGGATAGGTCTGGACCCACGGCTTTCCCGCCGCCCCGTACCATGTGGCAGGAGGCGCACGCCCCTTTGCCGAGAAAGAACCGTTCGCCGGCGGCGGCATCGCCAATCGCTGCGGTCGCTGCCGCGGGCGCATTCAGGGACAGCACCAACGCCGTCAAGGCATCCAGTTGTTCCGTCTGCAGATTGAATCCCGGCATACCCGCATCAGGCGCGCCCCGGCGGATAAACGTGCGCAGCTGCGCAAAGGGTCGCGCGCGCACGCTCTTGCTTGCGGCCAGTGCGGGTCCGCGGTCATTTCCATGCGCATCCGCGCCATGGCATCCGGCACAGTGAGTTGCGTATAGCTTTTGGCCCTCTGCAACATTCTGACCAAACAACAGCGCTGGACTCAATACCAGCAAAAACACGCTCTGGATCCTGTGTTTCATATTCGGCGGCCGGAAATCCCTTACATGATATACTCGCCGGACATGGCGCGACACCAAAGCGCAAGCGGTTCCACCCGCCGAAGCTTCCTGGGAACGGTACTCTCTGCAGCCGCCGCCCAAGCCCAACAAAATCTCAAGATTTTCGTCCTTTGGGATATGGAAGGAACCAGCGGCATCTTCACCCGCGAACAGGCCTGGTATTGGGAGAATGGCGTCCGCGAAGAAGTTGCCCAGGAGGCCCGCCGCACCTTCACATCCAATGTAAATGCACTTTCCGCGGCAGCACTGGAACACGGCGTCACCCAGTTGGTTGTCTGCGACACGCATCACGGCGGCGGCAATCTCGTGCGCGAGCAGCTCTCCACTGACGCCCGCATAAAGTATGAATACCGCAGCGTCGGGTTGGAGAACGGCAAGCGCCGCCTGATGCCGCAGCTCGACCGCAATGTTGCCGGGCTCATGCTTCCGGGGCACCACGCCAAAGCATTCACGGAGCGCGCGTTTCTTCCGCACACCAACAACATTGAATGGGCGGACTTCCGCATCAACGGGCAGAGCGTCGGCGAGATCGGCGCCGAAGCATGCTACGCGGGCCATTGGGACGTCCCACTCATATACGTGGAAGGTGACGAAGCCGCCTGCTATGAAGCCCGCCGCTTGTTCCCCGGCGTCGTTACCGCCGCTGTGAAGCAGGCCGATTCCCCTGAGCTTTGCACCGGCCTCGACCAGAAGGCGGCGCATCGGGAGGTAGAACGCAAAGTCGCCGAAGCCATCGAAAAGGCTCGTACAGGCCAGTTGCGCCCTTACAAACCAACCTTGCCCATGACCATTACGGTCCGGATGCGGACCATGGAAGGAGCGGCCAAGGCTGCAAAGAGACCCGGCGTCCTGCTGCTGGACGACCACACCGTGGAAGCGCGCGTCGGCCGGCAGTGCGACGTCTTCAAGTGGCTCACCGGCGCCGGACTCGACATGGACTGAAGGTCTCCCGTGATCAACCGCCGCACACTCCTGCAGCAAATGGCCGCAAGCCCAATCCTGGCGGCGGCACAAACGGATCCACCCCCCGGTCTGCGGTTTCGCATCTGGGATGAGCACTGCCATCTGTACTCCGTCCCCGGCGACACACCGGAGCAGCGAATGGAAGTGTTGATCGAATGCGCGGACCGTCTGGGCATCGAACGGCTCCTCGTCTCCCAAGGCTATTCCGCCGACCGCCATCCCACGCCGGACCAGCTCCGCACAGAGAACGACCGCGTCATGCGAGCCGTGCGCCGCTTCCCCGATCGCGCTTATGGTTCGGTGTACCTCAGTCCCGCTCATCCCGAATTCAGCGTGCAGGAGTTCAACCGCTGCGTCCGCGACGGTCCCATGGTCTGCGTGGGAGAGCTGGAAGCGGACAGACGCTGCAATGTTCCGGAGATGGATCTGATCGTCGAACGAGCCGCCTCCATGAAGGTGCCCATTCTCCAACACACGTGGCTGAAAACCGCGGGTAACGACGACGGCGAGTCAACTCCTTATGACGTGGTGGAACTGGCGCAGCGCCATCCTGATGTCTCCTTCGTTTGCGTCCACACCGGCGGCGACTGGGAGCGCGGCATTCGAATCCTCCGAACAGCGAAAAATGTGTACGCCGAGATCGCCGGCTCCAACCCTACCTCGGGCTTCGTCGAGATGGCCGTTCGCGAACTCGGGGCCGAGCGCGTCATCTATGGCAGCGATGCCGGAGGCCGCAGCTTCGCCTCTCAACTCTCGAAAGTGCTCGGAGCCCGTGTTCCCGATTCCGCCAAAGAGCTGATCCTCGGAGGCAATTTGCGCCGGCTGCTGACGCCTGTCCTGCGTGCGAAAGGATATCGCGCCTAACCTGCGCGGCCAATCCCGTAAATAGCCACAGCATTGTTATGCAGCAGCCCGGTCGCGGCTCGGCGCAACGTGGCGGCGTCGGCACCCATATTCAGCCTGCGGTCGCCCAGTACCTCCGCCAGAATCTCGCGGGTAAACAAAGCCGAGCCGCAAGCCATCTCCACAGTCGTCGAATCATGCCCGCAGGTAATCTTGTGCAGCGGAACGTAATTCCACCACGTTGATATCGCCTCCCGAAAGAAGCCAGGATTTAACACCGGCTGCCAGCAGGTGTCGATGTAAACATTCGGATGAAACTTCGCCAGCCACCCGGCTTCCCGTAAGAATGGCCAGCAGTGAATCATCACGATCTTCATCTTCCGGTACCGCTGTGCAAGCGGCCCCAGCGGCATTGGCGACGATTGCGTCAGGTTATTCGTACCTACATGCACTTGATGTGGCCACCCCCGCTCCTCAGCCAATTTGCAGCACTCATGCATCACCCAATCCTGAAAGACCGTGGTCTCCTCCGCCGTTCGCTTGCCGGACCACCGCACGTCACCATCGGCGCGTGGAAGGTATTCCAGGCTTCGCCGGTAAGCCTGCAGCTGTTTGATGCCAAGCGCCCCGGCCGCGGCCGCCCGATCAAAGATCGCCCGCAGAAAGGCGCGCCAGGTAGCGGCATCAGCCGGCTCGACGCCCGCTATAGCCGCCAGCGCGCGGCCCCTCGCAGATCCGGTATCGGCCAGTTCCAACAAAGGATCGATCCGCATCACCGTATGCGTGAACGCCTTCTCTTCCACTGCGGTTTGCGGGTTCGCCGCAGAGGCATAAAACTCGGGATGCACCACACGGATCAGGTCGCTGAAATGCGCCTGGCGCATTGCGTTGCGATACCACGGAAAAGGATCTGCATATCGCGCGGCGACCGCCTCATCCAAAGCTGTGGCACCGCGCTGATCCAGCTTGTCCAGGTCGGCACCATACAGTTGCAGAATGCCGCGTCGCGTACATTGATACACACCGGTGAAGCGCTGGTCCGCCAAGGCCGGACGCAGCAGTGTGAAAGCTTCCCACCCCGGTCCTCGCATGCGGTCACGCACCGCGGCCAGGTCCGCGCCACCCGCCGCAAGCCACCCGCGGAAGTAAGGCTCCAGCACCAGGTCCATGAAGCCTGTGCGGCGCGTTGGGATGGCGCCAGGCTCGGCGTCCGCGCGGTATCCGCCGGGAATCGTGCCGATGGAATCGATGCTGCCCCAATGTTCGTGCGAACAGAAATTCGGCAGTGCAGAGAAATCAAGAGCGGTCTGCGCCGCGGCGGCGCAGGCAGTGCTGAGTAAGAAGGTGCGTCGCTGCATAATGGCAATAACTGCTGCGGGCATTATACTTTCTTCTACAATATGAACCTGGAGGGAAAGGCATGGAACGCAGGCACTTCATGGGGGCAGCCGGGTCTCTATTAGCGGCTGGCCCGGCGCAAGCCCAAAAAGAGCTTGAGGCAGGCGGGACAGGCAGTACAGCCTACACCGTGCCTGTCACCGTGGAACGAAAGCAGCCCGGCAAGCCGCACCGCGGCAAAGTCCTCGCGGCCATTCAGCCGCATTGCGACGATATCCCCATCTTTGCCGGCGGCACCATCCTCAAACTCCTCGACGAAGGCTACACCGGCGTGCTCATCACCATGTCGAACGATTCCATGGCCGGAACCGGTTCCTCCATCGGCGACATCGTCCTCAAAAACGAGAGCGACACCAAGGAAGTAGCGCGGCGTCTCGGCCTCACTGACGCCTACTTCCTGAACTACCCGAATCACAACATGGACGGCTGGCCTCTTCTGGAAATGCGCGCGCGGCTCGTCTTTCTGTTTCGCATGCTCAAGGTAGATACGGTGTTGGTCTACGATCCCGCCTCGCTCTACGAACGCAACCCGGATCACTCAGTGACGGCGAAGGCCGTGGAGTCCGCTTGTTGGATGGCGAGTTCGGAATGGGACTATCCTGAGCACTTCAAAGCCGGCCTCACCGCGCATGGTCCGCGCGAAAAGTATTACTTCGCCCGCGGCCCACAGTTGGTAAACCGCGTCGTCGACATTGGACCGTACATCGATAAGAAAGTCTGGGTGAATATGGCAAACGTCACCCAGGGGCCCGCCGGCAGTCAGGGCGCCCTGCTTCGCCGGACGCTTGCCGCAAAGGGCCGCAAGCTGCCGATCCTGGGCGACAATGACGAAACGGCGAACCGGCAATATACGAAAACATTCGCCCTTGCTCGTGATCGCACCCGCGGGCAGGCTCATGGACTCGAGTACGCGGAGTTCTTCCATTACATTGCACCCGACGAATCGGATGTGGATCAATACGTCGCGAAACACTCCGTCCCCTTATAATGGGCCGGCAAAGAGGTTGACGAAATGCAAACACTTACCAGGTTATTGATTTCTGCCTGCCTGCTTTTCCCTTTGCAGGGCCAGGTCTTCCGCCTCTCGCGCGAGCAGCTCATCAAGTACACCGCGAAGAGTGAGTTCGAACGCTTTCCCGACGGCCGGCCCAAAGTGGACGACCGCCTCTTGGAGAGAGTGAAGGGCCTGTCGCTCGAAGAAGCCTGGGGCTTCCTCATGTCCAAGGGCTATAAGCACCAGTACTCCGGCTGGGGCTTCGAGGTACTCCATCCGGGCAAGGTTTTGGTAGGCCGCGCGGTGACCGCTCAATATCTGCCGATGCGGCCTGACCTGGGCGAGGTGCTGGAGAAGGAAGCCAAGGCCGAAGGACTGCCGCAGCAGCAAAATCAAAAGATCATTGATCTACTGGAGTTGAACGACGTACCGGTAATCGACCTGATGGGCGCGGCGCCTGGACATAACTTCGGCGGCGACAACTTACAGGCCGCCGTTGCCGGACGGACCCGCACCGGCGCGGTAATCGATGGAACCATCCGTGACATTGAAGGCATCCGTGAACTCCCTATGCAGATCTTCTTCCGCAAAGCGCACCCCGCAGCCATCAGCGAAGTTGTCGTCGTGGGAATCAACATCCCCATCAAGGTGGGCGAAGCTGTCGTAATGCCTGGTGACGTCGTGCTCGGCAATGATGAAGGCGTCGTCTTCATCCCGCCGCATCTCGTCAAGGAGATCTGCGATGCGGCGGACATGACGCACATCCATGATGAGTGGACGAAAGAAAAGTTCCTCACCGGCAAATACAAGGCGAGCGAACTGTACGGAGGACCCGGACTCACGCCTGAGCTCCAAAAGGAATACGACGCCTTCGTGAAAAAACGCATGAGCGAAATTAGAAAGTAGCGTTCGGCGGAGAGGGGATAAAATGTCCAGATGTTAGCCCTGATCGTGCTGCTACTGGTTATCCTGGTCCAGAGCGTGAGCGCCGAAAACCTCCCCCGCTATGACATCGTGCGCGCCGCCTCGCCTATCGTCATCGACGGCAAGTTGGACGAGGCCGCCTGGCAGCGGGCGCAGCCTGTGGGAGACTTCCACTTCAACTGGTGGAAGGAAGGCGAACGCGAACCCACCGTAGCCAAAATGATGTGGGACAAAGATAACCTCTACGTGGGTTATTTTTGCCATGACAAACACATCTCGGCCAAAGTCACGCAGCGCCACGGTCCGGTGTCGAAGGACGATTGTGTCGAGATCTTCCTAAGCCCCAACACCACCAAGCCCAAAAACTATTACACATTCGAGATCAATGCCATCGGCACCATGCTGAATCGCTGCCGCACGGATTGGTGGGCGGGACCCGCCACGTGGGATCCCGAAGGCGTAAACTATCGCACCTCCCTTCACGGCCTCCCGCTCAAGGAAGAATCTCCCGGGGACGAACATTGGTCAGTCGAACTGGCAATCCCGTTGCGCAATTTCGTTCGCGATGCCCCGCATACGCCCCCTCTCGACGGTGATGAATGGCGTCTCAATCTGATGCGAACCGGCGGAGTGACCAACGCGCAGGACAGTACGTGGTCCCCCATCCCGGCCGGCATCAAATCTTTCCACACCCCCGAAGCGTTCGGAACCGTCCGCTTCGTGAACCCGCCCGTTGTTGTGTTGGCACAGGCGCAGGGCCGTGGAGGCAGGCGCGGCCGCCCTGCCAGCACCAACCCGCTCGGCCGCGGCCTTGAGGTGGTTGAGGGAGGCCGGCAGCTTTACAACACGTCCTGCACCGCCTGCCACGGCCTCGAAGGTACAGTCGGAGATCGCGGACCGGCACTGGCGGCCACACGGCGCTATCTGCGAACGACGGACGACGACCTGTTCGGCGCAATTAAAAACGGCATTAGTGGTACCCTCATGCCGCCCGCCGGACTTCCCGACAACGATGTGTGGATGATCGTCGCCTACATCCGCAGCCTGCGCGCCACGGCCTCTGACGAATTTGTCGCGGGCAATGTCGAGCACGGCGGAGAGGTGTTCCGCAACAAGACGGATTGCGGCAACTGCCACATGATTGACGGCCGCGGCGGACTACTTGGGCCGGACCTGTCCAACATCGGCGCCGAGCGCAGCGCGCGCTATCTGCGCGAAGCCCTGACCACCGTGAGGCCCACCATATCGCGTGGTTATCAGCCGGTTCGGCTGACGACGAAATCGGGGGAAAAGATCGATGGCGTGGTAAAGAATGAGGACAACTTCTCCCTGCAGGTAATGGACCGTGCTTACCGCATTCATCTCCTCAACCGGGCAGATGTGCAGAAGATCGAATATCCCAAGGAGTCGCTGATGCCTTCACATTACGGAAAGACCTTAAGTGCGTCAGACCTGCAGGATCTGTTGGCGTTCCTCAGCCGCCGGGTGCGTCGATGAGAATTGCAATCATTTGGATGGCTGCCATCAGCGTGGCAGGGGCGCAGGTCACATATAAGGATTTGTTGAAGCCAGACCCCGCGAACTGGTTGATGTATTCCGGCTCCTATAACTCGCAGCGCCATTCCGAGCTCAAACGAATCAACACAGGCAACGTGAAGTCCCTCGCGCCGAAATGGATCTATCACGTCCCCGGCGCTACCCGTCTCGAAACCGTTCCGCTCGTGGTGGACGGAATCATGTACATCTCGCAGCCAAACGAAGTGTATGCCATTGATGCACAGTCCGGCCGCCTCATCTGGGAATACCATCACGAACCCGCAACAGAAAAAGGACCGAACCGGGGCGTGGCCGTGTACGGGAATCGCGTCTACCTCGGCACGCCCAACGCGCAGTTGGTCGCGCTCGATTCCCGTTCGGGAAACCTGCTCTGGAAAATCAAACTCGCGGAAGCGCGCGATGGTTACTGGTGTCCCGTTGCGCCGCTCGCGCTAAAAGACAAGGTAATCGTGGGCATCGCCCCGGGCGATCACGGCTTGAACGGATGGCTCGACGCCTATGACGCGGCCACAGGCGAGCGCCTCTGGCGATGGAATGTAATTCCCAAGCCCGGCGAAACTGGCTCCGACACTTGGGCGGGAGATTCGTGGAAAACCGGCGGTGGCGATACCTGGCTCACCGGCAGTTATGATCCTGAACTGAACTTGATCTACTGGGGCACCGGGAATCCCGCGCCGGATTTTAACGGTGACATGCGCAAAGGTGACAACCTCTACACCGAATCCATGATTGCGCTGGAGGCGGACACAGGCAAATTGAAATGGCATTTCCAATTCACTCCGCATGACCTTCATGACTGGGATGCAGTAGAAATACCCGTGCTGGTCGATGCGCCGGTCAATGGCCGGACGCGAAAGCTCCTGGTGCAGGCAAACCGCAACGGCTTCTACTACGTCCTGGATCGCGTTACCGGGGAGTTCCTCATGGGAACCCCATTCGTCAAATTGCTGAACTGGGCCACGGGACTCACCCCGCAGGGCCGGCCCATTCGCGTCCCCGGTATCATGCCGACCATTCAGGGAACCAAGACCTGCCCGGCCACGGCTGGAGCTACCAATTGGATGTCCCCCGCCTACAATCCCTCGACGCGGCTGTTCTACGTAGTCGCGCAGGAAGGCTGCGGCATCAACACGAAATCGATGGACACTTTCCGTCCTGGCGGTTATTCGTTCATGGCCACGGGTTACATTGAGAGTCCCGAAGAGCCCTGGCAGATGCACGTCCGCGCGCTCGAAGTCAGCACTGGCAAACTGGTGTGGGATTACCCGCAGATCTCCGCCAAACGATACGGAGCAGGACTGCTCTCAACGGCGGGCGGATTATTATTTGCAGGCGATGACCAGGGGCAATTTACCGCTCTCGAAGCGCGCACCGGAAAACCTCTGTGGCATTTCAATACGGGACAACAAATCAGCGCTTCCCCGATTGCATACGGTTTCAAGGGCAAGGACTACGTGGCCATCGCCGCGGGCTCGAACGTGGTGGCGTTCGGATTGCCGGAAGAATAACCGGGCTTATTTGCTTCCCGGCGAAGTCGGGTTCGCACGCACGCTTCTATTTACCGCCTTGGCCTCGGCTTTTTGCTGCGGATCGGGCGCACTCACCTCATCGTCGCCGTACTTGAGCACAACCACCTTCACCCTTTGCCGTCCAAACTTCTTGGCTTCGGCCAGCTTTGGCATATAGAGGTCGATGTGGTGGCCGTCTACCTTTCCGCCCGTGTCCTCCACCGTGTAATCTCCGGAATAGCGTCCAGCGCCATAGACACGGATGCGGCTGTTGAGCGGCAGCACATCCCGGTCGGCAGCTACCGTTCCCGGATGTGACCATTTCCCGGAAGCGCCGGTCCCTTCAACCGAGTATGCGGTCGCAATAAAGTAACGGATAGTGGGCCTCCGCGCCTTCCGCGCCTGCGGGGCCGTCGCCCCCAGAAGCTGCAGCGCGAATACGACAGCAGTCACACATCCTGGAATCATTTTCATAAGCCGCCACCTCCGAAAAGTTAGATGCTTTCAAATGTAGCTTGTGACAGTTCCTTTGACGCTATAATGGCCCATACCATTTGCTCTCCCTTGTTCGGCGGCAACAATCAGGAGGATCGCATGAAGGTCTCATTTTCACTTTTCGTAGTGTGCGCCCTGCTGGCAGTGCAGGCGCTTCACTCCCAGGAAATCACCGGTTCCATCAGCGGCGAAGTCCGCGATGTCAGTGGCTCGGTGATGCCGGGCGTCGCGGTGACGGTCACAAATACCGGAACAAATGTCACCAAAATTGTAACCACGGGGCCCAGCGGTACATACCGCGTCCCGTTCCTCATCTTCGGCACTTACTCGGTATCAGCCGAGCTTCCCGGCTTCAAAACCTCCCGCGCGGAAAGGGTACAGGTCTCCACCAGCGAAGAGGCGCGCGTCGATCTCTCGCTCGCGGTTGGTGACGTCAAGGACACCGTGACCGTCACTGCCCGTGAGGCGCTGCTCAAGACAGAGGAGGCGTCCGTCAGCACCACCATTGACCAGCAAATGGTAACGGACCTGCCGTTGCCGGGCCGTCAGATCATCGCCGCTACCCTGCTCGCGCCCGGAGCGTACTTTGTCAATAACAACAGCAAGGCGCAGCGCGATTCCGGCTTTGTCCGCCGAAATGGCGTCTCTCTCAGCGTCAACGGCCTAACCGACATTTCGAACAAATTCTACTTCGACGGAATTGAGGGCATGAATTTCGACGGTGGCACCCGCGCCTTCGATCCATCGCTCGAATCGGTGCAGGAAGTGAAGGTGCAGATCAATTCCAACTCAGCCGAATACGGAGGCGCCGCCGGAGCGACCGTCAACGTCGTCACCAAATCCGGAACAAATTTGTTCCACGGTCACGCCTACGATTATCTGCAGAACGACAAGCTGAACGCATTCCAGATGGACACCAAGAACCTCCGCGCGCGCCAGGTGGCTGCCAATCAATTGGTCACCTCCAACAAGTCGGTGGTGCGTAACAACACCTTCGGCTCGGGCGTCGGAGGCCCCATCCGCAAAGACAAGTTATTCTTCTTTGCGAATTACGAAGGCATCCGCGGCGTACGCTCCGGACAGTTCGGCCAGCGCACCGTGCCCACGGTAAGGATGCGCAATGGAGATTTTAGCCAGCTGATCACGCCGTCGTTGCCCGCGTTGAAGGATCCGCTCAACCTCAGTGGTTCCGGTACGGGCTTCTTTCCCAATGCAGCGGATATGAGCCGCTACATTAACCCAACATCGCTGAAGACGCTGCAACTGGTTCCGCTTCCCACCAACAACGCGCTGGTCAATAATTTCCAGGGCCCCATCAGCCCGGCCGCCAACGTGACGAATGAAGCCATCGGCCGCATCGACTATCACATATCCGAAAAGGATACCTTCTACGGACGCTATATCTACAACTTCAATCATGACTTTGTCGGCGACCTCTTTCCGAATTTCGGCCCCGGCAGCAGCGACCGCAGCTACAAACGCAACCGCCATAACCAGAACGTCAGTCTCTCGGAAACGCATATCTTTTCCTCCAGCATCTTTAACGAATTTCGTGCCGGATGGAATCGCAGCCTGACATTTGAGGAACTGGAAACCAGCTTCAAAACAGACGTCACCGCGCAGTTAGGCATCGGCGATCAGTTGCCTCTCACCCGTGACCCGCTCGAATGGGGCCCGCCTAATTTCAACATCGCCCAAAGTTCATCGGCTCTCGGACTGCCCGGCCTGCGAACCTCCGCGCCGTGGAATCCGAATGGTGGACAGATCTGGCAATACGCGGACAACCTTTCCATCATCAAGGGCAAGCATTCTCTGAAGGTAGGCGGCACCATCATGCGCCGCAATAATGTGTTTATCGAGACCCTCACCGCTCGGGGTTCCTTCAACTTTGGCGGCGCTCCGGGCGGCGCCTACACCGGCGATGGCCTGGTGGACTTCCTGCTTGGTTACATCTCATCCGCCTCCATCGGGTTGGCTCCACTGCATGGCACGCCGAATCAGTTTTGGAATTCGGCCTACTTCCAGGACGACATCAAAGTCACGTCGAACCTCACCGTCAACCTTGGACTTCGATACGACTATTTCCAGCGTTGGAAGGAGAAGAACAACCACTGGGCCAGTTTTGATCTGGCGAGCAATCAGATCGTCTACGCCAAAACCGCCACGGACGCACAAGGCGGTCGCTCGCTCGAAAACGCCGATCCCAACAATCTCGGCCCGCGTTTCGGTTTCGCTTGGCGCCCGTTAAAGTCGCAGGATCTGGTTGTGCGCGGCGGCTACGGAATCTACTATGAGCAGGAGCATCCAAGCGGCCCCATTCTCAACGCCATCAACCCGCCCCCCGGAGGCATCGGTGCTCCCGACGCCGCCTACAGCGGCTTTGGCTTCACGCGCGACTTTACCGCGCCTGCCCTCAGTGTGAATCCCAGACCCAGCCTTTTGTGGAGCAACTTCTCGCAGGGAACCGCGGCCATTCCCGCCCGCGTGGCCGTGCAAGCGGTGGATCCCAACCTCCGGGACACCTACGTCCAGCAATGGAATGTCGCCGTTCAAAAACGGATTGGAGAGAACGCGGTAGAGGTTGCCTACGTCGCCAATAAGGCGAATCACATTTTCACCAGTGAAGACATCAACACGCCCGGCGACTTCAATTCCCGCTACGTCCTCGGCACTGCCGCGCTCATCCGCCCCGGCTTCTCGTCCATCAACTGGCGCATGGCGGACGGATCAGGCCAGTACCATTCGTTGCAATCGCGCTTTGAACGCAGAGTGCGCTCCACGCACATCCTCGTCTCCTACACATGGGGACACGCCATCAGTGACGCCGAGCAGGGCCAGAGTGCTGTCGGTGTCGGCAACCCCGGCGTCTTTCACTTCCTGTCGAACCGCAAGCTGGACAAATCGTCCACCACCTTCGACATTCGCCATAGATTAACCAGCGCTGTCGTCTACGAACTGCCCTTCTTCCGCGACCAGAACCGGCTGCTGGGCAAGGTCCTGGGCGCCTGGCAAACTAACTTCATCTACACAGCGCAGACGGGAAATGCTACCCAGGTAACCGATGCGACCGGGCGTCCGGACTCGTGGTCCCGCTTCGACCGCCCGGACTTGGTCGCCAATCCGACCCTACCCCGAGGTGATCGTACCGAGTCGCACTATTTCAACACCGATGCATTCCAAGTTGTCAGGACGCCACGCTTCGGCACCGCGCCGCGGATGATGGTGCGGCAACCCGGCCTCTGGAACCTCGACTTCACGCTGTCCAAGAGATTCGCCATCCACGAACGGCTTGGACTGGTTGTTCGAGCCGACGCCTACAACGTACTGAACCACGCAAACTGGCGCACGATTGATACTGCGATCCGGGATACTACAAATCCGAACATCGGCCCCGCAGGTACACTGCAGAATCCCTACGGCAGGGTGAACGCGTTCGGAGACCCGCGCGAGCTGCAGGTCTCCATGAAGATCGAGTTCTAAGCTGTGCCGTGACGGCGGGCGCTCCAGCGAGCCTGCCCATATTCGCCCAAGGCCAGCGTGCCCGACATGGCATCTCCCGACGCGGTGCCGCTGAAAGTATAAGAAAGCTTCTGGGCTTCCGCGGGAAGGGTGCTGTGAAAGCGTACCCTGTCGCCATCAATCTCGCCCGTCACATCGCCGCGGTACACCCACCCGTCGTGCGCCCCGCCGATCTGATTTCCATTCACGTTTAGAAAGAGCTTGTGCCGCGACGAACCCACTTCATACTGGATATCAACTTCCCAGACGCCGGCCAGATTCACGGACGGAGCCGCCAGTTTCGTCTTCTCGCCGCCGCCGCGCGGCGCCTTGCTGAGAACATCCGCCAGGCGTTGCGCCACAATCTTGTGCTCGCCCGGTTTGAGCGCCACCGGGCGGATCAGAAACGAGTGGCTTTCTCCTTCGGCCTGGGTCATAATCCGCGGCTCGCCCGCCAGCAGCATAAGGCCAACTTCGCCGGCCGTGATGTGCACCTGCTTGGGATCCCAGGACACATTCAACGTTGGAAATGGACCCCCGCGCACCGGCTGCCGCACCGTCGCGCGGACGCCCTGTACTTTCGTAAGCTGCCCGATCATCTCGGCATACCACGATTCCCATTCCTTGAAGTCGTTCTGAATATCGCGCTGCGCGCGCCAGATTTCCACCGCCCGCAGCATCCCCATGATATTTTCCTTGCCCACCTTAGCGGCGCGGCCGAAGGCGTGATGCGGCGCGCTGTTGGCCCAGGCCGCCCGGACCAGGTCCCGCCTTCCCACAAGCATTCCGGCGCTTTGTGGTCCGCGCAGGATCTTGCCGCCGCTATACGCAACCAGATCGGCGCCTAGTGCCAGGTACGGATTCGGAACAATCAGGTAATCCGCCGCGGCATCCACCAGGATGGGAATACCCGCCTTCCGCGCGATGGGCGCGACGTCTTTGAGGTCGAATTTCGCGCTGCCAAAGTGATTGCCCAAAACCTGAATCATCGCCGTGTGCGGCCCGATCGCCGCGCGCAGTTCATCCGCGGAATTTACTTCGATAATTTTCACGCCCAGCGTACGAGTGGCATGATCGTAAACATCGCGCGATTCCCGCGGCATGATCACTTCGTCCTTCAACCCGGACAGGTTCGGCAGCCGCTGCATCTTTTCCGGATCGGTTCCCACCAGGCACGCCGCCGTGGCGTGGGTCAGCGCCGCCGCCGTGCCCGCCGTAACAATGCCCCACTCCACTTGCAGCAGTTCGGCCAGCCGCGCACTCACCTTCTCCATCAACTCGTTCAAATTCACATGGAAATGAGAAGCCTGTTCAATGTCTGAGATCACTTCCGGAAACGTCAGCGAGCCGCCGTTGATCGTCAGGGTGGCGGTGCAGTTGATAAACGGCTTCACGCCGATGCGCGTATAAACGTCGGGGCTCGGCATATTCGTGGGCGCGGCCTCCACCAGACTCGCGCCCGCGAGTCCCGCCGCAGTCATACCGCCTTTCTTGAACACATCCCGGCGGCTGAACGCCGGTCCATTCAATCTGGAATCAGAGCGCATCGGTGACCTCCTACCTTAACTGCCACTTTGGCGTAATTCGGTCGGCGGAGTCAACCGATGGTTTATGATTGCTGGACAAATGCCCTGTTTTAAAACCCTCGCAATCATACTGGCGGCTACCGCGCTCCTCCGCGGCCAGCAGTACGACATAGTGCTGAAAGGTGGCCACGTCATCGATCCCGGCAATCAGATCGACGCCGTGCTCGACGTCGCCATCTCGGCGGGAAAGATCGCAGCCGTGCAAGCCGGCATTCCCGCGGCACAGGCGGCACGGACAATCGACGTAACAGGCCTGTACATCGTGCCCGGCCTCGTTGATCTCCACGCCCACGTATACGGTTACGCGGACTCGCTCGTTCCCGATGACTCCGCTCTGCCCGCGGGCACCACCACCATCGTCGACGCCGGCGGCAGCGGCTGGCGCACCTTCGACGATTTTCGTCGCACCGTCATCACCCCCTCGAAAACCCGCGTCTTCGCCTCCATCAATATCGTGGGCGCTGGAATGGTGGGTGAAAAGGCGGAGAGCAATACAGCCGACGTGGACTCCGCCAAAACAGCCGAGGCCATCGAGCGGAATCGGGATGTCATCGTCGGCATCAAGACCGCACACTTCGGTCTACCCGGATGGACGGCAATCGACCGCGCGGTGGC
>JBDUEM010000087.1:0-26795 GCA_040002435.1 Bryobacteraceae bacterium | reverse complement strand
CAAGCACCGGAACAGGCCGCGGGATTTGAAAATTCTGGAATCCTCTCTGTAGCCCAAAGTCCGCGCGCAGGTACAGATTCGCGGCAACGCCCAGGGTGGAATATCCCTTCGCGGAAAGGGTTTCGGCGAGGGTAGTAGCGCCGGGATTCAGCACTCTGCCGTGGGCGGCCTCCGGTGGCTGGCAATAAGCCCCATGCCACGTCGCATACAAACCAGTGAATAGGGATGCGTGGCTGGTTAAGGTCATGTCCGATGGCGCCATCGTCTGCGTGTAAACCACCGAGTCGGCTGCCAGCTTCTTTAAGTTCGGCGAAGTATCCCGCTCGTATCCATAGAGCGACAGATGATCCGCCCGCACCGTGTCCATCACAATAACGAGGACATTCGGCTTGTCCTGATTCCCTCCCTTTGCAACTGCATTGGGGGCTTGGGCCTGGGCCGAAGTTCTTCCGCCCAGTACAAATGCCCCGCCGGCCAATAGCACCGCCATTGCCAGCGCCGCCCAGCCAGGTGCGTCCAACAAAAACCGGTCACGGGCCAACTTGGGGCGCAGCCAGCGGCCAACGAAAATAGCGCCGGCGACCACGGCTAGCACAGCCACCACGAGTAACCCCAGCCAAAGGCCGTTGCGCGCACCCAACTGCCGGCCCAGATCTTCCAGTTGCAGAAACCCGATTCCCTGGCCGACGCCCAGAAGGACGCCGCAAACCACCCATGGACTGGTTAGCAAACCCAGTCGCTCCGACAGCCGTTCCCATCGCATCGCGGCCACCACCACTGCCGATATGCACGCGCAGAAAAGAAGGAACAGAAGCTTTCCCGAAGGCCAGCTAGGCTGCGCAAGAAGGTTCAAGATAAACGCGGCCATTAGCGTCAGAACCGCGGCGCCTTCCAAGACGACGACTCCGGCATTTTTGCGGAAGAAACTTACCGCCAATCCTGCTAACCCGCCCAGCACAATGCCGGTAAGCAGATAGGCGCAAATCAATTGCGCCGTCAACTCCCAGTGCCATGCGGTAAACGTGGCATAAGGCCGTACCAGCCGGAACAAGACGGAGGAGAAGGCGAACTCCGTCAACGCGTAGGCGGACCACGCCGCCGCGCCCTGAATGGCTCCGAGGTAGATGTAAGAAAGAATACTTTGGGATTTCACTTCTGAACTGGACACTTACTGTGAGGATAACGCATCGCGCGCGGTCCCGAGCGGATTCCGCCGTAGTATCATGAATCGTACCACAAGAATCAGCGCAACAATGGGGTGTACTCAATGAAAGTTCAGCAGAAGCCGGCGGAAAAAATTATCCGCCCGGGGAAGAATAACTACATCCTCATCATATTTGACAGTTGCCGGTACGATTCGTTCATGGCTGCCAAGCCCAAGACGATCAGGAAACTGGGCAAAGTGGAGAAGCGCTGGTCCTACGCCTCGTGGACCGCACCATCCCATTACAATCTGCTCACCGGGCTATTGCCGCATACCAGTCCGGCAAACGTATTCGCCTCCGACTACTACAAGCGCGATTTTCTAAAGTATTCTGACAGACTCGGCGCCGAAGGCATCGAATTCAAATCGCTGATTCCGAAGCTGTATTTTCCGGCGTTTTTGAAAGACAGCCTCGGATACAAGACGCACGCCAAGGTTTCGCTGCCGGTCTTGAATCCGAAGACCATCCTTAACAACGGATTCGACACCTACAAGTTGATGGAGCATCACAACGACATGCGGGCCATGGTCCGCGAGATGAAATTTTCTCCTGACCAGCCGTCGTTCTACCTTTTCAATGTCGGTGAGACCCACTACCCCTACGCGCTGATTGATGAGCCGCCGGAAGAGTGGCCGCGCATCAGCGGGGTACACGGTGTCTTCAAACATCTGGATGACCAGGTGGTGGGCGGAAAGCTGAAGGGCAAAGTGGAAAAGTTTTTCGACGAAACGAAGATGGAGATGCTGCGCCAGCGGCAGATTCGGGCTGTAAAGTACCTGGACAAAGTTGTCGAAGAAATGTTTGATATCGTGCCCGAGAACACCTGGATCACCATCACCGCCGACCACGGCGAACTGTTTGGCGAGAACGGCTATTTCGGACACGGACCTATCAATCACGAGAAAGTATTCGAAGTCCCGTTCGTAGAAGGAAAGTTAAGGTGAAATTGGATTTTCGCAGAGCCGTGGGAACCTGCCTGCTGCTCGCCCTGGTAGTTGCTCTACCTCATTCCCCGCAACACGCGGTTGATGTAGCTTATATCGGCCCGGGAGCCGGATTCGCGTTCCTCGGTTCCTTCCTCACCTTGCTCGGTGGCTTTTTTCTCAGCATGGTGTCGCTGCTGACCTGGCCGTTCCGCATGTTGTGGCGCATGATCGCCATGCGCAAGTATTACAAGCTGGCGAAGATCAAGAAGCTGATCTTCCTGGGACTGGATGGCCTTGACCCGGGCCTCACGGAAAGGTTCATGGCCGAAGGAAAGCTGCCGAACTTCTCCAAGATCACCGCGATGGGAGGATTCAAGCGGCTGCGGACCACCTTCCCGCCGCTGTCACCCGTGGCATGGTCCACATTTGCCACCGGCGTCAACCCCGCCCGTCACAACATGTTCGACTTCCTGAACCGCAATCTGAATTCCTACACGCCGGAGTTGTCTTCCACGCGTGTGCGGAATCCCAAGCGGATGTGGCACATCGGCAAGTATCACATTCCGCTGTCGAAACCGTTCGTTGAAATGCGCCGTAAGAGCCGCACCTTCTGGCACATTCTGGGACAGCACCATATTGGGTCGACCATCCTGCGGGTTCCCATCACGTTTCCACCAGAAAAGTTTAACGGCCGCTTGCTCTCCGCTATGTGCACGCCGGATTTGTTGGGCACGCAGGGTACATTCGCACTCTTCACCACAAAGAAGGCGGGCATCGAAATGGAAGGCGGCAATCAGTTTCCGCTGACTGCGGCGGATGGCGGCTATGCGGGTGAAATCACTGGCCCGGAAAATTACATGGAGGAAGGCGGCGGCCCTCTGAAGATTCCCTTTACGCTTACTCCGGCTGGAAAGAACAAGACCATACTGGAGCTTGCCGGGGAGAAACACACCCTCACGGATGGCAAGTATACTCCCTGGATCACGCTCATCTTCAAAGCCCCGTTCAACATCAAGGTTCGCGGGATTGCGCGATTCCTGGTTACCGAATCCGCTCCGGCTTACTCGCTCTATATGACTCCGATCAACATCGATCCGGAGAACCCAGCGCTTCCCATTTCGCACCCCTCTTACTATGCCGCTTACCTGGCGAAACTGCTGGGCGCTTACTCGACACTTGGCATGGCCGAAGATACCTGGGCGATGAATGAGCACGCGATTGCCGAAGACGATTTTCTGCAGCAGGCGTACCTAACCTACGATGAGCGCGAGGCGATGTTCCTCAGCGCGCTCGATCGAACCCGGCGCGGGGTTGTGGCGTGTGTTTTCGATACGACAGACCGTGTGCAGCACATGTTCTTCCGCCACATGAAAAACGGCGGGGAATATGGCCGCATCATCGAAGAACTTTACATCAAGGCCGACAAACTGGTGGGAAAGGCGCTGCAGTATGCTGACGAGGACACGGTTTTGTTTGTCCTGTCCGACCACGGCTTCACCTCGTTTGAACGGGGTGTGAACCTCAATACCTGGCTGCTGGAAAATGGCTACCTGACATTGAAGCCCGATGCTTCCGGACGCGACTACCTCAAAGACATCGACTGGAGCCGCACCAAGGCGTACACTTTCGGGCTCGCCGGATTGTACCTGAACATCAAAGGACGGGAAGCTTTGGGTATCGTGGACAAAGGCGCGGAGGCAACCGCGCTCAAGCGGGAAATTGCCGCCAAGCTGTCCGGGCTCACCGATTCCGGCCGCGTCGCTATCAATAAGGCATGGACCAGTGACTCACTCTACAAGGGTCCGTATCTCAACGCTGCCCCAGATCTGATCGTCGGATATGCGGAGGGCTACCGCGCATCGTGGGACGCGGCCGTGGGGAAGATCACCGCCAGCGTATTTGACGACAACGAAAAAGCATGGAGCGGCGACCACTGTGTGGACCCGCACCTGGTCCCGGGCGTCCTGTTCTGTAACCGCCATATCGCGGCCGCCGATCCTGGTATTGAAGACATGGCCCCGACCGCCCTCGATCTGTTCGGTATTCCCGCTCCGGCCTACATGGAGGGCAAGTCGGTACTCACGGCGGCCGCCGCTCCGGTGGACGCTGGAGTAGCAGCCTGATGCGCCGGCTGGCAGTTTTTTCTTGCGCCCTGGCCCTTGCTTCCTGTTCGCACGAACCGAAGCGCGCAACAGGCGGTCCAAAAATGATTGTGCTGGGCGTGGACGGAATGGACCCGCTATTCCTGGAGGCCCACTGGGACTCCCTTCCGAATTTAAACAAGCTTCGCCAGTCGGGAGATTTTCGACGCCTGGGCACCTCCATCCCGCCACAGAGTCCCGTCGCGTGGTCGAGTGTGATCACCGGGATGGACCCGGGCGGCCACGGCATTTTCGACTTCATCCATCGCAATCCCGCAACCCGAATGCCGGTCTCTTCGATGGCCGAGTCCAGCGACTCGGGACGCACCCTAAGCATGGGTCCTTATATACTCCCCCTCTCGGCTGGCAGCATCAAGACAGTGCGCGCGGGCCGCGCCTTCTGGCAGATTCTTGGTGACAACGGGTTTGCCGCTACCGTGATCCGCATGCCTGCGAACTTTCCTCCGGTTGATTGCGAAGAGCAATCCCTTTCCGGGATGGGAACGCCGGATATGAAGGGAACATTCGGCACGTTCACCTTCTTCACGTCCGACACGACTGAGAAGGAAGGTCAGGTTCCGGGCGGGCTGGTAGTCCACACTTCCGTCACCGGAGGGCGCGCTGTACTTCCCGTGCAGGGTCCGGAAAACAGCCTGCGTAAGGATCACGCCATAACTGCCGTGGAGCTGATTGCTCATGTGGATCCCACGGCCGATGTAGTCCGTTTCGATCTCGGCGGCGAGCAAGTGGTCCTGCGCCAGGGCGAATGGTCGGAGTGGCTTCGTACACAGTTTTCGCTCATCCCCGCGGTAAAGAGTGCCGCCGGCATGTTCCGCATCTACTTAAAGCAGGTGCATCCGCAACTTCGCGTCTACGTAAGTCCGGTGAATATTGATCCGGAGTCGCCGGAACTGCCGTTGACAACACCGGCTTCCTACAGCAAGAAACTGAACGACACACTGGGACCCTTCTACACCCAGGGCATTCCGGAGGAATCGTCGGCGTTTCGCGCCGGTGTTCTCGACCGCAAGGAATTCCTGATGCAAAGCCACCGGGTGCTGGATGACAGCATGCGCATGTTCCGCTATGAGCTCTCCAAGTTCACCGGTGGGCTGCTGTTCTATTACTTCTCGAGCGTCGATCAGAATTCGCACATGCTCTGGTCCAAGTTTGACGATGATCTTCTCGAAATCTACAAAGGCGTGGATGTTGCGATCGGGGAGGCGATGGCGAAAGCGGGTGCGGACACCACCTTGATGGTGATCTCCGACCATGGGTTTGCCAAGTTTGACCGCGCGGCGCATCTCAACACCTGGCTGATGCGTGAAGGCTTCCTTGCTCTTGACGATCCCACCAAGGTAGGAGATGAAGAGTTATTTGCTCATGTGGATTGGTCCCGGACGCAAGCCTACGCACTGGGACTGAACGGAATCTATCTCAATTTGGAAGGACGTGAGACCGGCGGTGTGGTTTCGGGATTCGAAAAGCAAAAGGTCCGGGGCGATATAGCCAAACGACTCCTGGAATTCAAGGACGACAAAACCGGTGAGTTGGTCGTATCGAAAGTCTATTTTCCCGAGACCGCCTTTCAAGGCAAGAACCTGCGAAATTCTCCCGATATCTTCGTTGGTTTTCGCCGCGGCTACCGGGCATCCTGGCAGACCGCACTTGGAGCGGTGCCGCCGATGTTGATTGAAGACAACACGCAGGCATGGATCGGTGACCATTGCATGGCATCGGATCAGGTTCCCGGAGTCCTGTTAAGCAATCGCAAAGTCCGGGCGACGGACCCCAGGTTGTATGACGTGACTTCCACCATTCTCAAGGAGTTTGGACTGTCGAATACCGAAGGCATGATCGGAAAGCCGGTCTTTTGAGACCTCCCCGATGGACATACTTAACTTAATAATTGGTGCACCCCTGCGGTGGTTCTACAGTGGCTTAGCCTTCCTGCCCCCGAGTGCGCCGCTGGTGATAATTTCGCTCTTAGGCGGCGTGGGGATGCTGTGGGTGTTTAAGCGCACTTCCAATCCCGCAAGAATCAGCAAGGTCAAGCGCCTGGTGCAAGCGCACCTTCTGGAGATGCGCCTGTTCCGCGACGAACCTGGCGTGGTGTGGCAAGCGCAGAAGTCGCTCCTCACGTCGAACGCGAAGTATATGGGCCTGATGCTGCAGCCGGCAATCTGGATCGCGATCCCCCTCACCTTGCTGTTCTTCCACATGGAGGCGTTTCACGGCCGTGAACCGCTTCCTCTGAACCGTGATGCCATAGTCACCATGGGAATGCGCGCGCCGATCGATGCGAGCGCAGCCGTGCCGGTGATGACGGCCCCTGCGGGAATTGTTGCGGTCACACCGCCCGTGCGCGTGCTGGGAGACCGCCAGATCAGTTGGCGCATTCGCCCTGTGGCGCCGGTGTCCGGCAGCCTGCGATTTGCGGTCGGCGGCGAGACGATTGAGAAGAAAATCGAAACGGGCCCGGGTGCCCGATTCGTGCCCGGACTGCGTCCCAGCTCCCTGCTTGACGCCATCTGGCACCCGGACGAGCCGCGAATTCAGTCGGCGGCCGTGGATTGGATCGACGTCCGCTACCCGGATGCGAATGTGGCGATATTCGGAATCCAGTTGCACTGGTTGATCTGGTTCACCATCATCTCCATGATATTCGCCCTCCTGTTCCGCAAGCGCTTCGGCGTTGTGCTCTAAGATCTGACACGAATTGCATGAATGCGTCACTATGTTATCCGGAGGGATAACGAATGGCCAACTTCAAGATCGGTGAGAACGGTCTGGATATTTCATCTTTTGATTTGCCGCTGAACCGTACTATCAGGCTTCTCCAATGGGGAGGAGACTTCTCCGGGAACAAACTGGAAGTGACGTTGACTTCTTCGACGCCGAGCGTGACATTGGCTGTCCTGCCGGACAAGCTCCCGGCTGCCTCCACCGCCTTCACTGTCAAGGGAACCGTAAGCCCGGTACAGGTAACGGTGGGAGCTTTTGTTGCAGGCTCCGCGATGGCCCAAAGATTTAGCGAGGATCTGAAGATCAAGGTCTGCGGGGAGCCAACCAGGCAGCCGGGTTATTCCGTTGATATGCTCTCAGAGCTGGCTTCGACGGGCAATGCTAAACAGATCCACGTATATTCGCAAATCGTCACCGGACCCAGCACCGACAGAAACATTCTTTCGCAAAATACGACTGCCGGGCATTACAACTGTGGCGACGTGGCGGGAGCCTATGGTTCGAAGATTTTTGCGAAGCCAACCCACACCAACTACTATCGCTACTATCTCACTCCGACCAGCGACAAGATGGCGGATTTGAGGTTTGACGACAAGATGGTCCGCAACGGAATCAGCCGCATGAAAGCCTTTCTCGATAAAAGAGTCTCGGTGCGGCTTTGGGCTATCCACCACGACGGCTTCGCCAAGTTCATTGTGGGCGATACACGCACTCACTACCTGACGGTGATTGGATACTCGGGTGACAAATTCCTCTACATCGATCCATGGCCCTCGGGATCAAAGCTCCAGTATGACGGCGGAATGTATCCGAAGACGTGGGTGGCCTTTCTGGGTGAATTGACGTTCGACCCTGCGGATCTTGGGAACGGCATCAACTCTCCGGCGAGCTCCAAGGGGTTGCACACGTACCGGATTATCGCCGGCCCGTAGCCGGGAATTACAGATGCAAGAAACCTGTTCGCGAGCTCCGTCGGGATTCTTCGGCTGCACTGGAGACGTATGAAGAAGTCAATTAGTGCGGTCTACGAGAATGGATTCCTTCGCCCCCTCAAACCGCTTAACCTCGCGGAACGCCAACTGGTCTCGCTGACAATTGACGAATCTGTGGTTGCCGTAGCAGACGATCACGACCTGCTCGACGAGGAGCTACTAACGAGTCTTGCAGGCGAGGATCTGAGGGCAGTAAGTCTCGAAGAAGTTTGGGCGGTAATGGCGAAGATTCCAGGATCCATGACAGCATCCTTCATTAGTGAACGCGAGGAGCGGTTCTGATTGCTGGGTACTTCCTCGACTCCAGCGCCATCGGAAAGCTCTATCACGTGGAGGCGGGAACGACGGTAGTTCAAGCACTCCTAACCCAAGCCGATCGCCCACTGTAAATTTCACGTCTTGCTGTAGTTGAGGTCCTGTCAGCCTTTGCAGGGAAGGTGCGCACCGGACAATTGACGGCGGGGGATATCGACCTACTCCGCGCCCGTTTTCGGGGAGACCTGCGTCGTGGGTACTGCGAACTGCTGCAATTACCGCTGGCCACTTTCGAGAGGCCGAGCGCTTGATTGTTGCACACGGAGTACACTCCCAGCTACGAACGCTCGATGCGGTTCAACTGGCGGTTGCACTTGATCTTCAACGGCGTGATTTTGTGGAGAACTTCGTTTGTGCGGATAAGGTGCTATGTCAGGTCGCCAAAAGCTTGGGGTTTGCTGTGTTGAACCCCGAGATCTGCAGCAAATAGCCGAGCACCACGCCTTTCTCGCAGATTTGGTGCCGGATCGATTCTGTTTGGGAAAACGGTGCCCTTCCAACAACGCCGTCCAAATCTCGGAAAGGTCGCGTGAGTTCATCCCAGATAACGGTCCGCATAGGCCAGGACCACGGCCAGTTGAGAACCAGCGTATGACGGCCGCCGTGCTTGGGGAGCGAGACCTCCCCGCGACATTCAGGGCGTTTCAATGGGTGGAGATTCAGTGGTACCCAGTCCCTTCCCAGGGCCGCCCCACGCCCAGGCGCGAAGAGCTGCCAGTCGTCCAGGTTGCGCGGCTGGCATTTAGTTATGGGACCTAAGATGCACCGCGCATCCAGATTTCTGCCGTCAACCCTCGCACGCGTGACGAGGCCATGTATCAGATCCAGCATTCGCTGCTGTCTTCTATGGGTTAAGTTGCACAGAATCAGAGGGATACGCTGGGCCCTCCTTTACGTGGCATGCCGAGGGCAGTAGAAACGTCTTGATGGAGTCGCGCAGAATGGCAGTGACGTGTGTCACGACTGCAACTTTTCCGCTGCGAGGACATCTATTCAATAGTTGACAACAACGCACTAAACTTTGATAATAGTAAAGGGCTGATATTACCGTCTAGGCGGCGAGCCCAAAAGCTTACAGTAATTTCGTTTTGGAGGATACACACATCATGAGCAAGATCATTGGAATCGATCTTGGAACCACCAACTCTGTCGTCGCCGTGATGGAAGGCGGACAGCCAGTTGTCATACCGAACCAGGAAGGCGGTCGCACCACCCCCTCCGTGGTTGGCTTCACCAAGAGCGGAGAACGCCTGGTGGGACAGGTGGCGAAGCGCCAATCTGTGACCAACCCTGAAAATACCATCTATTCGATTAAGCGTTTCATGGGCCGGCGTTTTGATGAGGTCAGCGAAGAAATGAAGCTGATGCCTTACAAGGTGGTCCCGGGCGACAACCGTGACGCTCGTGTGGACATCTCCGGCAAGAAGTCTTCGCCCCCAGAGATCTCGGCGATGATTTTGGGCAAGTTGAAGGAAGCAGCCGAGGCGTACCTGGGCGAAAAAGTTTCCAAGGCCGTCATCACTGTACCGGCGTACTTCAACGACGCCCAGCGGCAGGCCACTAAGGACGCCGGTCAGGTTGCCGGGCTCGAAGTGATGCGCATCATCAACGAACCTACGGCAGCTGCGCTTGCCTACGGTTTGGATAAGAAGAAAGACGAGACCATCGCCGTATTCGACTTCGGCGGCGGTACATTCGATATTTCCATCCTGGAAGTTGGTGATGGTGTTGTGGAAGTGAAATCGACCAACGGGGACACCCACCTCGGCGGCGACAATATTGACCAGCGCCTGATCGACTGGATCATCCAGGAATTCAAGCGCGAGAACGGTGTGGATCTTTCGCGCGACCAGATGGCCTTACAGCGGTTGAAGGAAGCGGCGGAGAAGGCAAAGATTGAGCTCTCGACCTTACTTGAGACCGAGATCAACCTGCCGTTCATTACCGCCGACGCTTCAGGTCCGAAGCACCTGTTGCTCAAGATTACGCGGGCGAAGTTCCAGGACATGATTTCCGACATTCTGGACCGCATCATGGGACCCTGCAAGCAAGCCTTGTCCGATGCCGGCGTGACTCCGCAGCAGATTGACGAAGTGGTTCTGGTGGGTGGATCGACCCGCATTCCGAAAGTACAGGAAATGGTTCGCAACCTCTTCGGAAAAGAGCCGAACAAGAGCGTGAACCCGGATGAAGTGGTTGCCATTGGCGCGGCTGTGCAGGGCGGCGTACTCGGCGGCGAAGTAAAAGACGTGCTGTTGCTGGACGTAACGCCGTTGTCTCTGGGAATCGAGACGCTGGGTGGAGTGTTCACCAAGCTGATCGAGCGCAACACTACGATTCCGACCCGCAAAGGCGAGACGTTCTCCACTGCCGGTGACAATCAGTCTTCGGTGGAGATCAAGGTGTACCAGGGCGAGCGCACCATGGCGCAGCATAACCGGCTGCTGGGTGTATTCCAGCTGGGAAACATTCCACCGGCGCCGCGCGGCGTTCCGCAGATTGAGGTAACGTTCGACATCGATGCCAACGGCATTCTGAACGTAACCGCAAAGGACAAGGCGACCAACAATGAACAGAAGATCACCATCACATCGTCTTCCGGTTTGAGCAAGGAAGAAGTGGAGAAGATGGCCCGCGATGCGGAATCGAACGCAGCCGACGATCGCAAGAAGAAGGACGAGATCGAGTCCAGGAATCGCGCGGACGCGATGATCTACAACATCGAAAAAATGTTGAAAGAGCATCGGGACAAGATCAGCGAGGCCGATGCCAAGAGCGTCGAGGAATCCATTGAGGAGACCAAGAAAGCTGTGGCTGCCGGCAACGCGGAGCAGATCAATGCAGCTACCGACAAACTGACCGCCGCCAGCCACAAACTGGCGGAGGCCATGTATAAAACCGCCGGAGCGCAACCCGGTGGGCCGCAGGGCGATGTTCCGCCGAATACAGGCTCGGACGCGAAACCCAAGGACAACGTGGTGGACGCCGAGTTTGTCGACGTAGACGATAAGAAGTAACTTTTGGGTTGATTCTTTTTGGGGGCGGGTTGAACCCGTCCCCTTAACAATGGGCGACTATGGCTTCCAAGAAAACGGATTACTACAAGGCACTGAGCCTCGAGCGCGAGGCCAGCGAGGACGATATCAAGAAGGCGTACCGCCGTCTTGCGCGCAAATATCACCCGGATTTGAACCCGGGCGATAAGGCCGCGGAAGAGCGCTTCAAGACCGTTCAGGAAGCCTATGACATTCTGAGTGATTCGAAAAAGCGGCAGATGTACGATCAGTTCGGCTTCTATTCGGATACGGCTATGCCTTCGGAAGGCGCCCCCGGACAGAATCCGAATATGGGCTTTGGCGGCTTCGATTTTTCCGAATATGCGCAGGGCGCGGGCGGAACTCACCAGGAGCCGTTCGGCGGTGGGGCGGCGGGCGGTGGATTCCGCGACCTCTTCAGCCAGTTCTTCGGCGGACGCGCCGGTCCGCAGGAGGATTCCGTCTCATCGGTTCCGGAGAAAGGCTCTGACCTGGAATACGGGTTGAACATTGATTTCTGGCAATCCATTCGCGGCACACAGGTGAAGCTGAATATTCAACGCCAGGATGTGTGTGAGACATGCGGCGGCACGGGATCGGCTGGCGGGAAGGTGACGGTTTGCGGACAGTGCAACGGAACCGGTACAGTCACACAGATGGCCGGGGCGATGAAGTTCAATCTGACGTGTCCAAAGTGTAACGGCAAGGGCCGGCTGAAGAACGCGTGTCCGACGTGCCAGGGTGATGGCAGAGTCTCGCGACAGGAAAGCGTGGAAGTGCGTATCCCAGCCGGGGCGCAGGCCGGATCTCGCCTGCGAGTAGCCGGCAAGGGCAATGCTGGGACCTACGGCGCGCCCGCTGGCGATCTGTTCATCACGATTCAAGTGCAGCCGCATTCCTTTTTTGAGCGGGACGGAGACAACATCAACATTACGGTCCCCATCTCGGTTCCTGAAGCGGGCTTGGGCGCAAAGATCGAAGTGCCAACCATCGACGGGAAAGCACTGCTCAAGATTCCGCAGGGCACGCAGAACGGACAGAAGTTCCGGCTGCGCGAGAAGGGGGTGCATAATTCGCGCAAAGAAGCCCGGGGTGACCAGATTGTCGAAGTTTCTATTCAGGCTCCCAAAGCGCAGGACGAGCGGACTCGCGAAATTTTACGCGAACTGAGCGCGCTGCATCCGGAAGATCCGCGCGCCGAGCTCTGGGAGAAGGTGTAAAGGTGTAACGATGGCAAAAAAACGTTCGAAAGGCGCGTACATGATCTCGTCGGTGGCCGAGCAGTATGAAATCCATCCGCAGACGCTGCGACTATATGAGCGGGAAGGTCTGCTGGCCCCCTCGCGCAGCGACGGCAATACGAGGCTTTATACGGACGAGGACCTGGAGCGCCTCGAAGTGATTCTGCAACTGACCCGCGAACTGGGTGTGAACCTGGCGGGCGTCGAGATAATTCTCAACATGCGCGAAAAGATGGAAGCCATGCAGCGGCAGATGATGGACTTTGTGAATACCTTGAACAGCGAGTTCATCTCCAGGGCGAACCCTCCCGAGCCGGCGGGACAGAACTCTTTGATTCCGGTTTTGTCGATGACGGGACCGGTGGTAGCCGGCATCAAGAAACCGAACTCGAAGCGCGGCTGACTTCAGTTAGAGCAGAATACTCGACGGCCTAGCGCATCGTTTCCAGATACGAACCGGTAGTAGCGTCCACGTATACCGAATAATTACTCGCGGAGACCGACTCTCCCCAAACCACCCGCCAAGCCAGATCAGGATACCGCGGCGTCTGTTCGAGCAAGTAGAACATCGGCTTATCCGGATTCTTCTTCACGTAGTCGGCACTCTTCTTCAGCGCCGTTTCCAACGCCTCATCCGAATCAATCTTAAAGGCTGGTATGACCCACGGCGTAGCTTGGCCGCGGGGGCTGCGAAAGTCTTCGTCTAGTCCCGAAAAAATACCCTTATGTAAATTGCCAGGCCCTTCCACCACGGAAAATGTGAATGTCTTCGACTTCAACTTACTGGGAGAAACAAAGGTTACCTCCCAAGCACCGGCCTTTCCGGGCTCTTCTTTCACCCCTTCCATGCGGATGCTGGAGAGACGCAGTACTTGAACGTCAGGAGACCACATCCGCGCCGACGGATACATCTTGTAAAACGCGGTCCTGCCGGACAGAGGTTCCGGAGGTTTTTCGGGTACCTTCTTCTGTGCCTCCCGCGGTGCGGTGGAGCACCCGGCGAAAAATACGGTGGCGAATCCCAGAAGAACTCCGGCTCGAAGGGAAGTCATACTCCCATGGTAACCGTTGACACACCCACCGTTCGTGTGTGGGATAATTCAACCAGAATCGAGGTGTGCCCTTATGAATAGAGCCTTCGTGCTTCGCAGCTTTTTGGGGCTGACCATAGCCCTGACTGTTTCCGTACAGGGTGCTTTTGCACAGAGGGGCGCTGGTGGCGCAACTCCGACTCCCGCACCGGGCGGCAGCACTGCTCCCGGAGGCGGAAGCGTCGGTGGTGGAGGCATCAACAACCCTGGCGGCAACACCAATCCCGGCCTTGGCACCCCACGTATCCCGCAGGATCAAACGCAGCAGATGCCGGAGATGCAGCGGTCCATTTACCTTTCCGGAAAGGTGCTGATGGATGACGGCACTCCGCCGCCGGAGCAAGTGGTGGTGGAGCGTGTCTGCAACGGCAATCCACGGCCGGAAGGATACACCGACTCCAAAGGACGCTTCAGTTTCGCTCTGGGCCAAAACTCTTCCATGATGGCCGACGCCAGTGTCGGATCCATGGGCGGCAGCGATATGGGAATGGGGGGCTTGGATCGGACCAGTACTCGCGGCGGCGGCGGGAATATGGGCGGTATGGGCAATCAACGCGGCGTGAGCGAGCGCGACCTGATGGGATGTGAGATACGCGCGTCGCTGGCCGGATTTCGTTCCGACGTCGTGAATCTCAGCGGGCGCCGGTCGATGGACAATCCGGATGTGGGGGTAATTGTTCTCCACCGCATGGCGAAAGTGGAAGGATACACGTTTAGCGGCACTAGCGCGTATGCGCCGAAGGATGCCAAGAAGGCATACGACAAGGGCCGCGATTTGATGCGGAAGAACAAGTTGCCGGAAGCGGAGAAGGAACTCCAGAAGGCGGTGGACTCCTATCCGAAATACGCAGTCGCGTGGTATGAGCTCGGGCTGGTTCATCAACAGCAGAAGCAACTCGAAGGTGCCAAGAAATGTTACCTGGAATCCTTGAAGGCAGACTCCAAATTCGTTAGTCCGTATGCCCAGTTGACCCGGCTCTCGGTGGCAGATCAGAATTGGGAGCAAACCGCCGAATACAGCGGCAAGCTGCTGAAGCTGAATCCATACTTCTCGCCGGAAGTCTACTTCTATGGCGCTGTAGCGAATCTGAATCTCAAAAATCTGGACGAGGCGGAAGAACAGGCGCGAGAGGGACTGAAGATGGATCCGAAGAATCGGAATCCGCGCATGAACCAGGTGCTCGGAGTCGTGCTTGCCCAAAAGCAGGATTTCAAGGGCGCGGCGGAAAGCATGAAGAGCTACCTAAAGCTGGCGCCGAACGCCGCCGACGTGGATCATGTGAAGCGGCAATTGGAAGAAATCGAACGGCAGCTCGCGCCCGAGGCGGCCAGCGCTACCAAACAGCCGGAATGACCGCGCGCTAGTGCGCTGAATATTGAGGCTGAGGCGGGTTGAGCTTAATCTCGAGCGTCTTTTCCTCTTCATCTACGTCGAAGATCTGCCCGAAGGTCTGGTGTCCCTTGGCTATCACCTGAACGCGAATCTTGCCTTGCGGAATGGCGGGTATCTTGGCGACGCCCTCCTGGTTCGTCCGAACTTCCCACTGGGTGTGAATCTTCTTCCCAAGTTTGATGACGGAGCGTCCTTCGACGAATTTCACAATCACGGCAGCTCGATCCACAGGCTTACCCGACAAAGAATGCACCTCGATCTTTAGCTTCGTCATGGGAGTATCCGCGAAAACGGCGGGCACCGGCAGAAGAACCGCAAGCGCGGTAACAAGTCTCAGCAGCATGCTTTGATTATCCTACGCGATGTCAGGAAGTAGGAAACTCCGCGGTTTCCCGCAGGCGGCGGTGACCGCTTCCGCCGCGAGATAGCCGCTGCGGACAGCGCCCTCCATGGTGGCAGGCCAGCCGGACCGGGTCCAATCGCCTGCCAGGAAGACGTTCGGGAAGCGCGTGCGATTCCCCGGCCGTTGCGTTTCGAGGCCAGGCACCGCGGAGAAAGTGGCCCGAACCTCTTTCACCACATGCGCCTTCACCAGGGTGGCACGGCTGACCTCCGGAAAAAATTCGGCGAGTTCTTTTACGGCCAGCGCGATCACGTCCGCGCGGTTCTTGTCGAGCAAGCTGCGCGAGGCGCTAACCACAAGTTGCAGGTAGGTGCCTCCATCTTTGTTGAACATCCACTGTACGGTGCGATCCAGCAGCACTGCATGCGGCAGACTGGTGATGGCACGGTCGAACCACAAGTGGATTCCGGTGATGGGGGAGTGTTCGAACTGCGGCGCCTCCAGTTCCGGAGCAACCGCCGCCAGTTTCTCAAACGGCAGGGTGCTGACGTAGTAATCCGCCGTGCGCCGTTCTCCGCGGACAGTGACGCCGTTCGTGCCGAAATTTTCCAGGCTGGCTCGCGGGTGAATCCGTACGCCCGGGAAGCGTTGCCATGCACCGGAGCCGTAAAGCTCACCGAGCGGGACGTTCGGGATGCCCATTTCGTAGGAAGTGCTACTGGCCAGGAATCCGAGCCAAAAAACCTGGAAGCCGTGGATGGCCGCCATCTTATCCAGATCTTCGTTGATGGCGCTTACCAGCACCTGAGCCCAGAATCGGTCAATTGCGCGCTTTGTTTGCTTCTTTTCGTGAAGCCACTGCAGCATCGTAATCCGGTCCAAGTCCGTACGCGTAAGCCGTTCACGCTGGAGTGCCAAAAGGGCGCGACCGAGGGACACCTTGTCGCCGAGGCTGAGGCAACGCATCTTGAGGAACGAACCGGCGAAATGGAAGGGACGCGGAAGACCGCCGGCCTTTAGGATCGATACACGGCCGCCCGGTTCGATGAAGCAGAATTCCTTATGAAACGTGATGTCGTGTGCAACGCCGAGCCTCTGGTAAAAGTCCAGAAGGTTGACGCAGCACCGAAGCAGAACATGCTGGCAGTTGTCGATGACTTCTGACTGGTCGCTCGCGGGAGCCAGAGGGAAAGAGGTCGCGCGCCCGCCGAGGAAACCCCGGGCTTCGTACAAATCCACTTCAAATCCCGAGCTTCCGAGTGCAGCAGCGACCGCCAAGCCTGCTAATCCGCCGCCCGCGATAATAACAGAGGGCATCCGGAAAGCCGGCTAAGACCTAGTGGGGACAGGGATGCGTTTACGTAAGCCGCCACCGCCGCCACCCGATATTTCAGTGGCGATCCAGAAGCAGATGACTGCAAATAGTACTAGTATTATGTCCGACGAATCCATAGGATATTCTCCTATTGTCGCTCAGGAAAGCTTGTTACTGCAAGCCAGGCAGTACTAGGCCGAGCGTTGTGGGTTTCTTTAATGCTTAGCCGGCAGTGTCAAAGTGGCTCCATCGTCGGCGACAAAGACAGCCAATAAACTCGCCGGCTCGGTAGTGCTGGCATTCTCACTTACCAGATGCTCACTACCGTCGGGCTCGAAGAAATTCTCTCCCACCGAATACACCTTGGCCGGTCCCGTCGCGGAGTTTTGCGACCGGATCTTTCCCGTCAGCACATAAGCAAATACACTTCCTGAGTGCCGGTGGGAGCTGGATTTCTCTCCCGGCCCGTAGTTCACTACGACAGCGCTTAAACTCTTGCCCGGAACATTCGGGAGCTTATTCGAAAACACCATTTTGGCGCTTACGCCCCGCGACTGTGCATAGCCCATGATCGCGATCACGGTAAGGATCGCGGCTGCAATTTTGATAGTTCGCATAACTGTAATTTACCTTGGAGGCGGTGCCGTCGAGGAGGGAGTCGGTTTCCCGTCTATCGTTACCGGCTCCATGAGCTCAATGCGGGTTCCATCCGGATCGTAAAGATTCACTTGCCGCTTGCGGTTGATTCCGGTCCGAATCTCCATGGGTCTTGAGTATTGCTTGCGGTAAGGCTTCTTCTCCAACGCAGCGACACTGGCTTCAGCGCTCGGGACCTCCAGGCAAATGTGGTGCTGCGTGCCGCGCTTGTCGGGTGCCGGAATCTGATCGTAAAGCATGAACTCGATGTAATCGTCGCCGTCCGGAACCTTCAGGTTGATCCAGGAAAGCTGCGTGCCCTTGGAACTCCCCCTCCAGATTTCGCTGAAGCCCAGAATTTCGCCGTAGAAGTGCATAGCCGGGGCTACTTCACCAACAAGGATGCCTAAGTGCATCATCCGCGCTGACACCCGATTGGGTCCAATGGCTTTTCCTTTGTCCCGCACGGACCAGCCGTTGGGTTCGTATTGCACAATTTCCACAGTGTGGCCGTCCGCATCCTTCACGTTGAAATTGGAATTGCCAATGCGGCCTTTGGGAACTTTGTCCGGCACCTTGATTCCTTTCGATCCAAGGTAGGCGCGCATGGCCTCGGCATCGTCGGTCTCGATAGAGATATGGTTCAGCCTGTCGGTACCCGCCTCGGTTTGCGGGAACAGTTCGATGTACTGGCGGTCGTTGATCTTGATGAACGTCAGCGATAAAGACCCGTCGGGCTTATTCAGCGAGAAGACCTCTTCGTAGCCGAGAAAGTCTTTGTAGAACGCGCGGGACTTCTCGATGTCGGCCACGAAAAGGGCGATATGCGCGACGCCGAGAATGCGCGGCCGCTTGATGTCCTGAGCATAGAGCAGCGACACAAACAACAATGCGGTGAGAAGCTTCATTTCCAGTATCCTTGCCACAAACCCAGCGCGACGGCGATTACTGAGCCGGCTACGGGAAATGCTATCAGACTCGACAGCAGCCGGCGGATCGGGCTCATGCGGAACGGGCCGAAAGTAAGCGCTGCCTGCACTGCGACGATACCCGCAACTACCGCCACAAAGCCCTCGGTCCCGATGCTGCACCAAGGGCAATGATGCGATTCAAAACTATGGATGTTGCACTCGTCCGCGGCGCCCGCCCAAAAAGAATGGCAGCCACACTGGTAGATTAAAGCGCAGAAATTGATGATGAAGACGCTGGTGAGCGCGGCCGAAACCAGGAAAATCGCTACCCGCTTAATCACGTATAAGCGCGGCCGCTGTTTTGCGAACGCTGCCATAGAGCCGGACCACGTTCTGCATCAGGCGCAAGCCGCATTCACCATCCAGGCTCAACAGTGATTCGGGATGGAACTGCACCGCCTCGATGGGGAGCGTCCGATGCCGCACTCCCATGATGATGCCATCGTCGGATTCGGCAGTGATCTCCAGGCATTCCGGCAAAGCATCTCGCTTGGCGAACAGGGAATGATAGCGGCCCACCAGGAAGCTCTCCGGCAACCCGGCGAACACTCCCTTCCCATCGTTCTTCACCGTGGACGGCTTGCCATGCATGGGGTAATCCAGGACGCTGAGTTCCCCGCCGAATGCTTCCACAACCCCTTGCAGGCCAAGGCAAACTCCGAACAAGGGAATCCCCCTCTCCGCTGCGTAGCGAACGAGTGAGGGCACTCCGAAATCTTCGGGCCGGCCAGGGCCCGGAGAGACCAGAATCAGGCTTGGGGCGATTTCGTCGATGAGGTGCAACGGAAACCCTGCGCGGTAGGTGACCACGCCCGCCCCAGTCTGGCGTGCGTAATTCGCCAGAGTATGGATAAAGCAGTCATCATTGTCAACCAGCAGCATTCGCACGCCGGTGTTGACCTTGGCAGCGGTTGCGGGCGGAACGGCTTTCGGTTTCGGGTTGAAGGCCCGGAAGAACCCCGTCGCCTTGAGACGCGTCTCACGCTCTTCCATCTCAGGAACCGAATCGTACAACAGCGTAGCACCCACCGGATACTCTGCTACTCCATCGCGTAGATGGACCGTCCGGATGAGAATGCCGGTGTTAATATCGCCATTGAGCGACAGCATGCCCACTGCGCCGCCATACCAGCCGCGCGCATTCTTCTCGATATTCTCGATTGTCTGCGCCGCCGCCTTCTTGGGTGCGCCAATTACCGTGACAGCCCACATATGGGCCAGGAAGGCGTCGAGCGAATCGAACTTGTCCTGCAGTGTTCCTTCCACGTGATCCACAGTGTGGAAGACCCCGGCGTAGGACTCAATCAGCCTGCGGCCGATCACCTGAACCGATCCCGGCACGCAGACCCGCGACTTGTCGTTTCGATCTACGTCGGTACACATCGTCAGTTCCGACTCTTCCTTCTTAGAGTTCAGAAGTTCGCGGATATTGTCGGCATCTTTGAGCGGGTCGCCGGTGCGGATGGCAGTGCCGGAAATCGGGCAGGTCTCCACGCGCGAACCTTCGACACGCACAAACATCTCCGGCGACGCGCCCACCAGTTGCTCATCCCCCAGTTGCAGGTAAAACTCGTAAGGGCTTGGACTTGCCTGCTGCACGCGTTCGAACAGCTTCGCGATGCTGCCGGAATAGGGCGCGGAAAAAGTCTGCCGCAACACCACTTCGTAATAGTCGCCCTGTTTCATGCCGCCGCGGACTTTCTCCACGTTGGCCATGTATTCTTCCTTCGTGTGGTCCGAGACAATTTCGCCCGAGGGTGCCTTGGGCGTTTTCGGAATGGCCGCACCTTCCCGCGCAATTCCGGCGGTGGTCAGATCGCCGCGCGTAAAATCGTATTGAACGCGCTCAATCGTTTCCTTCTTGCGATCCATCAGGTAGATCTCATCGCACAGGAACAGGTGCAGGTCTTTGCGATGGCCGCGGGGCAGCTTCAACTCAATGGGATCGAACTGGAACAGCAGATCGAATCCGAAAGCGCCTACGAAAGCCAGCGAGGAATCCCGTCCGGTTTCGAAATCGCGAATCAGCGCCCGCAGAATCGAGAATACCGAGGGCTGTTTGCTGCGATCTTCTTCGGAAAAAATACCGGACAACGGCTTCAGCCGTCCCCGCAGCGCGCCGTTCTCCAGTTCCAGATATTCCCAGTGCGGATGGTCCTTCAGAACAGGAAATAGAATCTGGTTGATTACCTCGCCGCGCTTGTTCAGCGGGCGGAATTCGATGTGTCGGCCATATGCAACCACTTCGAGAGGTGGGCAGATGGATCCGAAATCCCAGCGCGAATATCGCCCCGGGAATTCATAACCGGAGGAGAGGTAAATGCCTCTCCGCGTATCGAGGGCGTTCAGCAGTTTCCGTAATCCCCGTTGATAGGGAATTTTGGATGTGCTGCGCGTAACCTCGATGCCGCTGCGAGTGGAGTACTTGAGTTGGCGCATGGGAACCCTGAAAAACCCAAGATAACATGCTAGAGTCCGATTGATGAGAGCAATCTGGATCGGTGTTATTGGTTTGTCCATCACCTGCGTGGCGGCCGCGCAGTCTTTGAACGGAGTGGTGGACATCCACGTCCATAGCGACCCGGACAGCGTTCCCCGCTCGATTGACGCCATCGAGATAGCCAAACTGGCGAAGGCGCGCGGCATGCGTGCACTGCTGCTGAAGAACCACTACGAGGCGACGGCATCCCTGGCTTACCTGGTGCGGAAGGAAGTCCCCGGCATCGAAATTTTCGGCGGCATTGCCTTGAATCGAACCGTGGGCGGCATCAATCCCGCCGCGGTGGACCGCATGACGAAAGTGAAAGGCGGCTGGGGCCGGGTGGTGTGGATGCCGACTTTCGATGCCGAAAACCAGGTTCGTTTCTCGAAGGAAAACCGGCCCTTCGTTTCCATTTCCCGCAACGGCGCGCTGCTTCCCGAAGTAAAGGAAGTGATCGGCGTAATTGCGAAACATCAATTGACTCTCGCGACTGGCCATTCCACGCCGGACGAGGTCCTGATGTTGATCCGCGAGGCGCTGGCTCAGGGTGTTCAGCGGATTGTCGTGACCCATGCCATGCTGTCGCCGGTGCAGATGTCCGTGCCGCAGATGCGTGAAGCGGTCAAGCTTGGCGCGAAGCTGGAGTTTGTCTACAACGCCTTGATAGGGCCCCAGAAGATGTTTGAGATCGGGCAGTACGCGCAGGCCATCCGGCAGGTGGGCGTGGATGCCTGCATCCTCTCCAGCGATCTGGGTCAGGCCGGAAATCCTCTGCACCCGGACGGCCTGATGGCGTTCTTCACCGGTTTGCGGGGCCAGGGGTTCAGCACAGCGGAAATCGACACTATGGCGAAACGCAACCCGGCCAGATTACTCGGTTTAGAATAGAAGCATAGGTTAGTCGCCGTTTTCCTGCGTCCAGCGTCTGGAACAGGTCCCTCGTATGGAATCTCGTTCCACAGTCTTGTTGTCTCCCGAGCCGCCGTCATTCTGGTCAGCGGTTTCCGATTCTCTGCGCGGCAAGCAGCACGACTACACGACCGGCAACCTGGGCCGCGCCATTCTGCTGCTCGCCGTTCCCATGGTTCTGGAGATGGCCATGGAGTCGCTGTTCGGGCTCGTGGACGTCTTCTTCGTCGCGCATCTGGGTTCCAACGCAACGGCCGCAGTCGGAATCACCGAATCCATTTTCACGCTCGTATTCGCTGCAGCTCTTGGTCTAGGCATGGCCACCACGGCAACCGTAGCGCGGAGAGTCGGGGAGAAGAATCGGGAAGGCGCGGCGGTCGCGGCCGTACAATCCATCGCGCTGGGCGTGGTGATCTCCGTGATTGTGGGAATCCTAGGCGCGTGGAATGCGCCGCAACTGCTGCACGCAATGGGGGCGACGCCCGCCATCCTCGAGACCGGCACCCGCTACACGCGGATCATGCTCGGCGGCAGCGGAACGGTGTTTCTGCTGTTCCTGATCAACGCGATTTTTCGCGGCGCCGGCGACCCGGCGATTGCCATGCGCGTCCTCTGGATCGCCAACGCCATCAACATCGTTCTTGACCCGTGCCTGATTCTGGGGCTGGGTCCATTCCCACAACTGGGCGTGACCGGCGCGGCCGTTTCAACCACCATAGGAAGGTCCATTGGGGTGATGCTGCAGCTTTGGTATCTATTCGGAAAGGGGAACACCATCAGCATCCGGCGCAGCCAGCTAGTGCTGGACCTCGTGGTGATGAAGCGGCTGGTGCGGACGGCCATAAATGGAATGTTTCAATACCTGGTGGCCACAGCAAGCTGGCTGGCCCTGCTGCGCCTGGTGGCCCGGTTCGGCGCGGACGCCGTGGCGGGTTACACCATTGCTATACGCATCATCGTCTTCGCACTCCTGCCGTCGTGGGGAATGAGTAACGCCGCGGCGACATTGGTGGGACAAAACCTGGGAGCGAAGAGGCCGGACCGCGCCGAGCAGGCAGTATGGCGTACCGGGCTATATAATATGGCGTTTTTGGGCTCGGTAGCCGTGGTGTTCGTTACGTTTGCGCAGCTCATTGTCACTCAGTTTACTGAAGTCGCCGCTGTGCAGACAGTGGCTGTGGACTGCCTGCGCTTTGTCAGTTATGGATATGTTTTCTACGCCTGGGGTATGGTGATGGTACAGGCATTCAATGGCGCGGGCGATACATTGACGCCGACCTATATCAATATCGGCTGCTACTGGCTGTGGCAGATTCCGCTCGCCTACTTTCTTTCCAGCACCGCGATGGGGACGCGCGGCATCTTCGTGGCGATTGTCGTCTCCGAATCGACGCTCGCGGTAGTGGGCATGCTCGCATTCCGGCGCGGAGGATGGAAGAATCAAAAGGTATGAACAAGCGTGTGGCCGTTACATTCAACGAACCTGATAGAGTACGAACTTATGAAGCCGCGCTGACTGCCGTGGGGCTGGAGCCGGTTCGCAACCCGGAATCACTCGACGGACTTGCCGGGTTGTTGCTAACCGGCGGCACCGACGTGAACCCCGCTCTCTACGGAGAGACCCCGCATCCCAAGACGCAGACTCCGGACGATCAGCGGGATGAATTGGAGATCCGGCTCTTGAAGCAGGCCCTGGCGATCAATCTCCCGGTGCTGGCCATTTGCCGCGGAATGCAGCTGTTCAACGTGGCGCACGGAGGAACCCTCACGCAGCATCTCGCCGGCGGGGAACATGAGAAGCGTATGGATCTCCCGGTTTCGGCTGACAACCATACCGCGGCGGTCGATCCAGATACCAAACTGGCTGCGATTGTTGGGCCGGGGACCATTCCCGTGAACTCCAGGCATCACCAGGCGATCCGGGACGTCGGGGAAGGATTGAAGGTCTCCGCCCTATCTGACGACGCCGTGATTGAAGCGTTGGAGCGGCCGGACAAGGCTTTCGCCGTCGCGGTGCAATGGCATCCCGAAGACCGCTGCATGGTGCATGCAAAGGACCGTAAACTGTTTGAGAGTTTCGCCGCTGCCGTAGAACAACAACAGTAGATGTCGAGCCCGACCAAAGCTCTCAACTCGAAGCAGTTTTTCGCCCGTCACGGAGTGCTATCAAAGTGGCACCCGAACTATGAGCACCGGCTCGGCCAGTTGCAAATGGCCGAGGCCGTCGAGTTGGCGCTGGCGGACAAGAAACACCTGATTGTGGAGGCCGGCACAGGTACGGGCAAGACGCTGGCCTACCTGATTCCGGCGATTCTTTCGGGCAAACGGGTAATCATCTCCACGGGCACGAAAAATCTGCAGGAGCAATTGTTTTACAAAGACATTCCTTTCCTGCAGAAACACCTGTCATCGCCCATCGCGGTCTGTTACATGAAGGGACGCGGCAATTTTGCCTGCCGCCAGAAGATCTACGACGCCGAGAAGACCCCGGTACTCAGCGGACTGGAAGAAGTGGCGGACTTCGAGATCATCCGGGAGTGGGAGAAGACTACCCTCACCGGCGATCGTGCTGAGATCAAGACCCTGCCGGAACAGAGTTCCACCTGGGCCAAACTCGACGCACGGCGCGATCTGTGCAGCGGTCAGAAGTGCCAGCAGTTCGACCGCTGCTTCCTGACGCAGATGCACCAGCGCGCCCTGGAAAGCAACATCATCATCGTGAACCATCATTTGTTCTTCGCCGATCTTGCGCTGCGGGAAGAAGACTTCGGATCGATCATTCCGGAGTACGCGGCGGTGATCTTCGACGAAGCGCACGAGATTGAAGATATTGCCGGGCAATATTTCGGCGTCTCCGTCAGCAGCCACCAGATGCACGACCTGACGCGCGATGTTGCCGCCTTGGCGCGCGTGAAGAATTTCGGATGTGTGGAACTGGATGAGATTCTGAATGTGGCCGGGCAATCAGCAGAGATGTTCTTTGCGCTCTTCGGAATGTCGGAAGGCCGCACGGGGTTTCGCGAGCACGACACCTTCCGGGAAAAATATGAGGAGCAGTATCACAATTTTCTGCGGGCAATTGAGCTGATTGGACTGCAGCTTCAGTTGATCAAGAACGCTCCGGATGAAGTTGTTCCCTTGTACCGCCGGAGCCGCGAATATTCAGAGAAGCTGCGCTTCTGGATGGAAAGGGCCGAAAAATCGTTTGTCTATTGGATCGAACGCCGCGGCCGTGGCTGCTTCCTTCAAGCTACGCCAATCGACGTCTCGTTGCATCTCGCCGAAAAGCTGTTTGAAACCGTGGACAGTGTGGTTCTGACGTCGGCCACGCTCGCCGTCGCAGGGAAGTTCGAGTTCACCGAAACGCGATTGGGTTTGAAGAACGCGCGAACGCTGATCGTCGATGGACAGTTCGACTATCAAAAACAGGCATTGCTCTACGTCCCGCAACATCTCCCCGATCCGCGCAGCCCGGTGTTTTCGCGCGCGGCGGCGGAGGAGATTGCGCAAATCCTGAACTACAGCCGCGGACGTGCGTTCGTGCTGTTCACCAGTTATCAGCAGATGCGCATCATTCACGACCTGGTATCGATGGAGATCGAATATCCTACACTGCTGCAAGGCACCGGGCCGCGCAGCGCGCTGCTGGAAGAGTTTCGTTCCACTCCGAATTGCGTGCTCTTCGCCACATCGTCCTTCTGGCAAGGCGTGGACGTCCAAGGCGACCAATTGAGTTGCGTGATCATCGACAAGCTGCCGTTTGCAGTGCCCAGCGATCCTGTTGTGGATGCGCGCGTAACCAGTATTCGCGAAGATGGCGGCAATCCGTTTTACGACTACCAGATACCCCAGGCGGCGCTGGCGCTGAAGCAGGGTTTCGGCCGGTTGATCCGCAGCCGTTCAGATAGGGGCGTTCTGGTGATGCTCGATAATAGAATCACGAAGCAGCGTTACGGGCAGGTTTTTTTCGACAGCCTTCCTGACTACGCGTTCACAACAAAGATCGCAGACGTGGAGAAGTTTTTCGATGTATGAAGTGATTGTGGAACAGACGTTCGCGGCGGCACATGCGCTGCGCAACTATCACGGAAGCTGTGAGAAGACGCACGGGCACAATTTCCGCGTGGAGATAACGGTAGTTGGTGGCCAAGTAGACCAGGCTGGGATGCTGATCGATTTTCTCGACCTCAAACGCTACATGGACAAGGTGGTAATGCGTCTGGACCATACGTTCCTGAACGAGATTGAACCGTTTACTACGTTGAGCCCTTCGGCGGAGAACATCGCCAGACATCTATACGAGGAGATGAGCAAACTAACGCCCGTCAGCCAGGTGAGAGTTTGGGAGACCAATGAGATGAGCGCGGTTTACCATGAATAACCCCTACGCGAAGAACCTTGGCGATCGTGATCCGTTGAGCGTGCTGGAGACGACAGTGGATCGCATCGGAGAATTAACAGCCGGCCTCAGCACAGAGCAACTGAATGCGCCGATTGCCCCTGGAAAATGGTCGATCCATGAAATCGTGGCGCATCTGGCGGATCTGGAGTTGGTGACCTCCGCACGTTGCCGTTGGATTTTATTTGAGGACAACCCAAAGTTGATCGGGTACGACCAGGATCCGTGGGTGAACGGCTGGCGCCGTGAGGAAGAGTCGTTCGCGGAAACATTTCAGCGCCTTCGGATCTTGCGGAATGCGCAGCTTCGGATGTTCAGGAAGTGTTCGGTGGCTGACCTGGAACGGCCTGCCACACACGGAGATCTTGGTCCCATTAATCTGGGATTATTGCGTTCGCTGGTGGCCGGGCACGACTTGAACCACCTGACGCAGTTAGAAAAGTTAGCCACGGAGTGAACAATGGCGAAGGCATCCCGCCAGACGGTCGATCTCTCGGGTTATCCGGATATGGTCGTGGTCTATCTTGGAATGCGAGTAAACACGCTGACGGGATTGAAGACGATGTTCGGTTTTGGGCCCAAAATTGAAAATAGCGTTTCCGCTAACCCAACCTTCGCAGCTAAGGCGCATTTTCGTCCGAATCCGGGTCCCCCGC
>JBDUEM010000086.1:0-26830 GCA_040002435.1 Bryobacteraceae bacterium | reverse complement strand
TCCGAACACTACGAGCGGATCGGCTGGCGCGATGCATTTCAGATGATCGGGAAAGAGCTGAAGAGCCTCGCCTCGCCCGATGAGGCCATCTTCTACACGTCGGGCCGCACCAGCAACGAAGCGGCCTTTCTGTATCAACTGTTCGTGCGCATGTACGGCACCAATAACCTGCCGGACTGTTCGAACATGTGCCATGAATCGAGCGGCTACGGGTTGCGCGAGGCCATCGGCGTGGGCAAGAGCACGGTGACGCTGGAAGAATTGGAGAACACGGATTGCATTTTCGTGATCGGGCAAAATCCGGGAACCAATCATCCACGCATGCTGAGTTCGCTGCAGGCCGCGGTGAACCGGGGCGCCAGCATCGTCAGCATCAACCCTCTGCCCGAAGTCGGCCTGCAACGTTTTAAACATCCGCAGCAGATTTTGTCGGTGCTAAGCTCCGGCACCGCGCTGGCGAAGCTTCTACTGCAGGTGAGAATCAACGGCGACGTGGCGGTGCTGAAAGGCATCATGAAGCTGCTGATCGAGGCCGATGCCCTGGATCATGCGTTCATTCAGGAACACACGGCCGGCTACGAGGAGTTCACGGCGGCCCTGGCGCAAACCGGCTGGGACGAGATCCTGAAAGAGAGCGGCGTCAGCCGGGCCAAGATCTCCGAGGCCGCCGAGATTATCAAGAAGTCCAAGAGCATGATCATCTGCTGGGCCATGGGGCTGACGCAGCACAAGAACGCGGTGGAGAATATCCGAGAACTGGTGAACCTGCTGTTGCTGCGGGGCAATATCGGCCGGCCCAACGCGGGCGTCTGCTGCGTGCGCGGGCACAGCAATGTGCAGGGCGACCGCACCATGGGCATCTGGGAAAAGATGGACGACGGATTCATGGAGCGCCTGGGCAGGGAGTTTCAGTTCGACCCTCCGCGGCGTCACGGCTACGACACCGTCGCCAGCATCAAAGCAATGCACGACGGCGCGGCCAAAGTCTTCATCGCGCTTGGCGGCAACTTCCTATCGGCGACACCGGACACTCCGTACACCGCGCAGGCGCTGCAACAGTGCAAATTGACTGTGCAGATTTCGACAAAGCTGAACCGCAGCCACCTGGTGACCGGCAAGACAGCGCTGATTCTGCCTTGCCTGGGACGAACGGAAGTGGATGGGCAGGAGTCCGGTCCGCAGTTCGTGACAGTGGAAAACTCCGTTTGCGTGGTCAGTGCTTCGAAGGGTCCGCTGCAGCCGGCGTCGGACGAATTGATGAGCGAGCCGGCCATTGTCGGCGGCATGGCGGCGGCCACGCTAGACGGGAAAATCGCCTGGCAGAAGCTGGTGGGCGACTACGATCTGATCCGCGATCATATTTCGCGCGTGGTGACGGGCTTTGAGGACTTCAATCAAAAGGTCCGTACGCCGGGAGGATTCCGTTTGGACATTCCCCCCAGCCGCAGGGTGTTTCCCACTGCATCCGGCAAGGCGAATTTTACGGTAAACCCGATTCGGCCCATCCCGCTGCGCGACGGAGAACTTCTGATGATGACGATTCGCACTCACGATCAGTTCAACACCACTGTCTATGGAAACGATGACCGCTACCGTGGAATTTCTAACGGACGGAGAGTGGTGTTTCTGAACCGGGAAGATTTACTGGACGCCGGTCTCATCGCGGGGGAGAAAGTGGATCTGATCGGTACTTTCGAGGGAACGGAACGCATTGCGGAACGTTTCACGATTGTCCCTTACGATATTCCGCGACACTGTGCCGCCACTTATTTCCCCGAGGCGAACGTATTGGTGCCACTGGATAGCTTCGCCGATAAGAGCAGGACGCCGGCGTCCAAGTCGGTTGTGATTCGCTTGAGGGCATCCGCAAATTGAAGAGCTGTGTAATATCGGCGAATCGTGCGGGAACGGATTTTCCCCTTGAAAATCTCCCTTACGGTGTGTTCCGGAAGCGTGGCAGGACGGAAGCTCCGCGCGTGGGCGTGGCCATCGGCGATCAGATTCTGGACATCGGCCTCTGCGGGCAGAACGGCCTGTTTGAGGGCCCTGCGGATTTTGCGGCATCGGCCTGCCAGGCGCCTTCGTTGAATTTTCTGATGTCGTTGGGTGCGCCGCATTGGCGCTTGCTGCGGGCGCGGATCACCGAACTCCTCAGCGAGGGCAGCACCGATTTGCAGGGCGGCGAACTTCTTCCAATGGCGGACGCGGAGATGTTTCTGCCGTGCGAGATCGGCGACTACACGGATTTCTACGCGTCCATTCATCACGCCACGCGCGTGGGGAAATTGTTCCGCCCCACCAACCCGCTGCACGTGAATTACAAGCAGCTTCCGATCGCATACCACGGGCGGTCGTCGTCTATCGTGGCCAGCCCCGCGCCGGTGCGCCGGCCCAAGGGGCAGAGAGGCGCGGATTCGTTCGGCCCGACAGAGTCTCTGGACTACGAAATCGAAGTGGCGGCGTTCGTCGGGGCACCCAGTCAACTGGGAGCACCGGTGGGAATCGACCAGGCGGACGCGCACTTGTTTGGTCTTTGCCTGTTGAATGACTGGTCGGCGCGCGATATACAGAAGTGGGAATCGCAGCCGCTGGGGCCGTTTCTCGGTAAGAGTTTCGCCACCAGCATTTCGCCCTGGGTAGTGCCAATGGAAGCTCTGGCGCCTTACCGCACGGCTGCCGTGCCGCACCATCCGCCTCCGCTGCAGTATCTGTTTTCGGAAATCGATCAAGCTTCAGGCGCATTCGATATTACGCTGGAAGTGTGGCTGAACGGGGAGCGGATGAGCCGCGGTAACCTGCGCGAAATGTACTGGACATTCGCGCAGATGCTGACGCATCACACCAGCAATGGATGCAATCTGCGGGTGGGAGACCTCATCGCCAGCGGCACCGCATCGGGCGCTGCGGAGGATTCGCGAGGCTGTATGCTGGAGATCAACTCCGGCCGTTTCCTGGAAGACGGCGACGAGGTGATTCTTCGCGGCTACTGCGAGCGCGAGGGGCTTCCACGGATCGGATTCGGGGAGTGCCGCGGCACGGTGATGGCATGAAGCTTTCAGATCGATACACGCAGGAGCGGGGCACAGCTTATCTCACCGGCATCCAGGCGCTTGTCCGGCTGCCCATGGATCAGATGCGCCGGGACCGTGCGGCCGGCCTCAACAGTGCAGCGTTCATTTCCGGCTACGAAGGTTCCCCGCTGGCCGGGTATGACATGGCACTGCTGCGTTCCAAGCATTTGCTGGACCCGTTGAACATCCATTTTATCCCGGGCATGAACGAAGAGATCGCGGCCACGTCGGTAATGGGCAGCCAGATGTCCGACGTATTCGGTGACGGGAAGTACGACGGCGTGCTGGGTATCTGGTATGGCAAAGGTCCGGGCGTGGACCGCTGCGGCGACGTATTCCGCCATGCCAATTTCGCGGGTTCGGCGAAACAGAGTGCGGCGCTTGTGTTGGCCGGCGACGATCATTCGGCCAAGAGTTCCACCATCCCCCATCAAAGCGACCTCAGCCTCTTCAACGTCGGCATGCCTGTCGTTTTCCCCGGCAATTCCCAGGAGACCCTGGATTACGGCCTGCTGGCGATTGCCATGGGGCGGCACAGCGGCGCATGGATCGGACTAAAGATGGTGACCAACGTCTGCGATGGCGGCGGCACGGTGACGCTCGATCCGGACCGGCTCTCCATCACGATTCCGGACGGGTATCAAAAGTTCACCGATACAAGGCTTGTCACACCGATGACGCTGGCGCTCGAGTACGAGTTGCAGACGAGAAGGTTGGAGGCGGCGCGGGAATTCGCACGCGTCAACAAGCTGAATCACTGGTACGGTGCGCGCGGTGCAGCGAAACTGGGAATCGCGGCGACCGGCAAAGCGTACTACGACCTGATGCAAGCCTTGGCGGACTTGGGGATTCGGGAATCCGAATTGCCGGAACTGGGCATTCGCATTGCGAAATTCGGCATGACGTATCCGCTGGAGCCCGTGTTTACGCGCGAATTCGCAGAAGGGTTACAGACACTGCTGGTAGTGGAGGAGAAGCGGAGTTTCGTCGAGTTCCAGCTTCGCGATCTGCTGTACTCGCAGACGCAGCGGCCGGAGATTCTGGGCAAGTCACTTCTTCCGTCTACCGGCGAACTGGATCCGGACATCATCGCCCGAGTCCTCGCCGGCCTCCTGGCCGATCACCCTCGGGAAAGCATTCGCGCACGCATGGCGAGGCTCGATGAGATTGAGAGCCGGCCGGTTGAGGTATCCACCGCGCGGCATCCCACGTTCTGTTCCGGTTGTCCGCACAACCGCTCCACGCTGCTGCTCCCGGGACAGGTGGCCGGTGGCGGCATAGGCTGCCATTCGATGGCGATCACGCTGGGCAACATGGATCGCGGATTCGGTTTCCTGACGCAGATGGGCGGCGAGGGCGCGGGTTGGATCGGAATGGCTCCGTTCACCGAACGCGATCACATTTTTCAGAACGTGGGAGATGGAACGTACTTTCACTCCGGCTCGTTGCCGGTGCAGGCTTGCATCGCGGCGGACGTGAACATCACGTTCAAGATTTTGCTCAACGGCCACGTCTCCATGACCGGCGGCCAGTTGGTAAAGGGCGCACTGCCGGTGCCGGCGCTTACTCGCAAACTCGAAGCCGAAGGCGTACAACGTACCGTAGTGTTGACCGAGGACCTGGAGCGCTACACCGCTGTGGAGTTGGCAGGCAATGCTGTGGTGCGGGATCGCAGTGAGCTGGAACGTACACTGGCGGAACTGGAGAAAGTTCCCGGTGTCACGGTTCTGATCTACGACCAGGAGTGCGCCGCCGAGAAGCGCCGCGCGCGGTCGCGCGGAAAGCAAGTTGAGCCGGTGAAGCGACTGGTGATTCACGAAGAAGTTTGCGAGGGCTGCGGCGATTGCGTGAAGCAGTCGAATTGCATGAGCCTGCATCCGGTTTCGACGGACCTTGGTCAGAAAATGCAGATTCACCAATCGTCTTGCAACAAAGATTACTCGTGTGCCCTTGGCGATTGTCCCAGCTTCCTCACCGTCAAGATCAAGCAAGGAACCGGCCTCACGAAGCGCCCGCTGCCGGTATTGCCTTCGACGGAGGTTGGCAAGCCGGTGCATCCCGTTCAGGCCGGAGACGGATACCGGATCGTGATGCCAGGCATCGGCGGCACGGGTGTGTTGACCATCAACGCGCTGCTGGCCACGGCGGCGACACTGGAAGGAAAGCAAGTGCTGACGCTCGATCAGACCGGGCTCGCCCAGAAAGGCGGCGCGGTGCTCTCCAGCATCGTAATTTCCGACCATTCCATCAACGGGTCCGCGCGCGTGAACGCCGGGAACGCGGACCTTATTCTGGGCTTCGACCTGTTAGGGGTGCTGGGAGCGTGCGCCCATCCGTCGCGCACGGTGGCAGTGGTGAACACGCAGCTCTCGCCGACTCACGACAGCATCCGGAGCCTGACTGTACTGCAGGGACCGGAGAAGTTGATTCAGCAAATCAACCAGACCACGCAGCACGGCCGCAACATTTTCGTGGATGCCAGCCGCCTGGCGGATCGCTTGTTTGGCAGCCATCTGCAAGTGAATATTTTCCTGCTGGGAGTCGCGTTCCAAGGGGGGCTGATTCCTTTGGCGGAAGAGTCCTTGCAGGAGGCGGTGCGGCTGAATCAGGTGGATGTGGAGAAGAATCTGCAGGCATTCCTCTGGGGCCGCAAGTATTACGGGGACGCGTCGTGGGTGGAGCGGCAGATTTCGCCTGGTGCGACGAAGCGCAAGGAAATCGACAGAGTGCGGGAATTAACGCTCTATCAGAACGAGGCGTACGCGCGGTCGTATCAGGATTTCGTGAGCAGGGTGGAGGCGCGGGCTCCTGCGTTGAAAGATGCCGTGGCGCGGAATTTGTTCAAGCTGATGGCGTACAAGGATGAGTACGAAGTGGCGCGGCTGCTGACGAATCCGGAGAGCGAGGCCGCTGTCAAAGACATGTGGGAAGCGGCGGAATCGGTCTCCTACAATCTGCATCCACCCTTGCTGCGGACGTTCGGCGTGAAGCGCAAATTGCAACTCGGTCCGTGGTTCCGGTTTCCTTTGCGATTTCTCGCGAAGTGGAAAGTGCTGCGCGGCACGCCGCTGGATGTTTTCGGCATGACCGCCTATCGCCGCGAAGAGCGCGCGTTGATTGCGTGGTATCGAACGCTCGTGGAAGAGGTGATCGCGACCAACGCCCCCGACGCCCTGGAGATTGTGTCACTCCCGGAGGAAATCCGCGGCTATGAGGGGATCAAGGAAGAAAGCATCCGCCGCGTGAAGCGCCTTGCCGGGGAGAAACTGCACGTTCATGATAGTCTTCCTGTTAGCTCATAATGACCAGACTGATTCAACTTTCTCACCCTGCCCAGGGACGCCGCGTTGCGCTTGTGGACGGCAACGATCTTCGCCTGCTTACCGGATTTACGTCGGTCTATCAGATCGCCACCAGCGGTAAGCCACTGATTGAAACCGCGCGGAAGGCTGTGTCCAGCGACACGCTCTCGTACGACGACGTCTACGCGGGGGAATCGGAATGGAAGATCCTGCCTGCGTTCGATCATCCGGAGGAGCCCGCGCGCTGCCTGGTGAGCGGTACCGGATTAACCCACCGCGCAAGCGCCGACAACCGGCAAGCCATGCACGCGGACGTCGCCACGGTGACCGACAGCATGCGCATGTACCAGTGGGGCGTGGAAGGCGGGCGGCCGGCGGAAGGCGAGATCGGGGTGCCGCCGGAGTGGTTCTACAAAGGGCCGGGCAGCATTCTGCGGGGCCACGGCGATCCGCTCACCATTCCGCCTTACGGTGAGGATGGCGGCGAGGAACCGGAGATCGCCGGGGCCTACATCATCGATGCGGAAGGAGCGCCGCGGCGCGTGGGCATGGTGATGGGAAACGAATTTTCCGACCATAAAGTGGAAAAGAAGAATTATCTCTACCTGGCCGTGTCAAAGCTGCGCCAGTGCGCCATTGGGCCGGAGATCGCGCTCGATCCCGATTTCTCGGCGGTTCCGGGACAAGTCAAGGTAGAGCGCAATGGCACGGTGCTTTGGGAGAAAGGGATTGCCAGCGGCGAAGCGAAGATGTCGCATACCCTGGCGAATCTGGAACACCACCATTTCAAGTTCGAAGCGCACCGCCGGCCGGGCGATGCGCACATCCATTTCTTTGGAGCCGATGCGTTCAGTTTCGGCGCCGGCATCGCGCTGGAAGAGGGCGATGTGATGGTGGTGGAGTTTCCGGGATTCGGGCGGGCGCTGCGGAACCCGTTGGGCATCGACAAAGCACCCAACGCGTTCGTGCGGGTCACCAGCCTATAGTATAGCCAGCAGGGTTCGGCTTCCGCTCGCTTCTTCGCGGTACCATTCGTGGATCAGACTCATCGTTCCGGGTTGCTGGTTCGCCGCGGCGGGCGCCAACTCACAGTAAGTTTCTACTTTGGTCTTCGTTCGCTTCACAAGAATCGGCGTTGAAAGCCGGTTCGTTAAAATACTGTTGAAGTTCCGTCATACTGTACTCAGGCATCCAGCATGAGCGCAATCAGGAAAAGATCATCAGGAGATTGCGAGCTTACCTCGACGGAGAGTTATCCATCCAGGAATTTCGCTCCGCTTTTGGTGCACTCTATTACGCTGCAAAGCAAGAGGACGCACTCGATGCTCAAGGGAGCAAACTCGTGGGTCATATTCAGGCGATGCTGGCCGAATATTCGCGAGACCATCGCACCGAAGGCTCCGTTGCGGACGAGTTAGAGAAGGCCATCCGCCATTTCGAACAGTCTTCTCCGGTCTTAGCAAAGTTTGCGTTTTCGCCGCCATTGTCTATTCCCAAGAACAAAGCCCGCTGACGCGCGGATATTTCATAGCAACACCCTGATCAGCATCAGGCTCGTCAGGCAAAGGATCGCGGTGGAGATCGAGCCCACCAGCAGCGCCTTGCCGCCAACCGCCGCCAATTGGCGGATGTGAACTTCCAGCCCCATCGCGGCCATCACAAACGTGAGGATGTAGTTCCCAATGTCAACCAGAGTCTCCGACATAGGAACGGTGAAGGTGTGAACCGCAAGCCACGGCGCAAGCTGAAAAACAAGCGCCGGAAAGAACCGTCCGGTATTGAGAATCGCCATGGCCGCGAACCCCCAGACGAAGGCCGGAATCAATCGCGAGAAATGGACCGTGACCCGCTGGCGGTTGGAACGGCGCACGTAGAGAAAAATGAGAGCCACGATGAAGGGCGCCAACAGCGTCACGCGCACCAGTTTCACCAGTGTCGCCAGCGTCCCGGCCGGTTCGCTGAACGCAAAACCCGCGGCCACTGCCTGCGGAACGGCATGAATCGATGTGCCGGCCCAGACTCCGAAGGCAGTATCACTCAGGTGCAGCGCGCCGCCCAGGAACGGGAGCAGGAACATCAGCACGATCCCCAACAAATTTACTGTGCCCACAGACAGCGTGACGTCTTCGTCTTCGGCGGAAATCAGCGGCGCTACGGCGATAATGGCGCTGGTGCCGCAAATCGCAGTCCCTGCGCCGATCAGCAGCGCCGAGCGGCTGGTCAGCCCCATCATGCGCCCGATGTAGAACGCCGAAGCGGTCGCCACGGAAATGCACAGAACCGTGATCGTCAGTGCGTTGAAGCCGATAATGGCGATATCGGTAAGATTCAGTCCTGCGCCCGCAAGAACAATCGTGATGGGCAGAAGCCGCCGCACAATCACCTTGCATCCGAGCCCCGCCGAAGCCGGCACGGCAAAGACGTTCCGCACAAACACTCCGGCCAGGATCGCGATGATGGAGGCGCTGATGGGCCGCCGGATTCCGTGCTCGCTGACGATGCGAAAGGGAACGGCGGGGATATAGTGAATGGCGTAAGACGCAGCCGTCACCAGCAGCGAGAGCGCCGCGCCGGAACGGATGGAGGGCACTGGAACCGGCTTGATTCCGTCGGCTGGCCGCGGCTCCACGGCGGGCGCGACGTAGATGCCTTCCATGGAACTGAGCGAAAGATCGGCTTCGTCACTGATTCGCTGACTTCCCATATCTTTCAAAGTCTGACAGAATCGAAGAGCGGGTGTATTTATGGGCCATCGGGCAATCCTACAATTCGTAATCACCTTGGCCGTCGCGGCGCAATTACCGGCGGTGGACGCCACCTATTTTGCGTCTACTGTATATCCTGTACTGCAGAAAGCGGGCTGCCAGGGATGCCACAATCCGGACGGAGTGGCTGCGGGAACACGGATGCACTTCCCTGACCCCGGCGCATCCGCCGCTACGCTTGAGAATTTCGGTCTGAGCCTGAAAATGCTGACGGATCCGGCCGATCCTGGAAAGTCCTTGCTCTTGAACAAGCCCACGCGCCGGATTGCGCACGCCGGGGGAAAACGCATCGCACCCGACAGCCCCGAAGAGGGAATCCTGCGCAACTGGGTGGACTATCTGGCTACCACCAAAGCCGTGGCGAAGAAGGAAGTTGAGGTATCGGTGGCGCCCATCGGTCCCGTTCTTCGCCGTCTCACGCACCTGCAATACAACAACACGGTCCGCGATCTGCTGGGCGATGAGGGCAACCTGGCGGAACAATTTCCGCCCGAGGACTTCGTCAACGGCTTCAAGAATCAATATCAGTCGCAGAGCATTTCGCCGCTGCTCGCGGAGGCATACGGAGTGGCAGCCGAAAAGCTGGCGCAGAATGCTTTCCGAGGCGGGGATTCGCGCGGCCTGATTCCCTGCAAACAAGCGGACCCCGGCTGCGCGGAGAAGTTTGTCCAGTCCTTCGGACAGAAGGCGTTTCGCCGGCCGCTGCTGAAAGAAGAAACCGATCGCTACGTGCGGCTGCTGCATACGCAAAAACAGTTTCTCGCCGGCGCCCAAGTAGTTTTGGAGGCGATGCTGCAATCTCCGGCCTTTCTTTTGCGCACCGATACGGCACAATCCAAGGCCTATGAGCGGGCCAGCCGTCTTTCCTATTTCCTCTGGAACACCATGCCGGATGCCGCGCTCTTCCGCAGCGCCTCGGCCGGTGAGCTGGATACGCCGCAGGGTGTGGAAGCCGCCGCCAAGCGCATGTTGAAGGATCCGAAGGCACACGCCACGGTGGACGACTTTGTGGCGCAGTGGCTGCGTTTCGACCGCCTGCTGAACACTATCAAAGACCGCGCCACGTTCCCGCAGTATGGTCCCGAACTGGCCCTGGCGATGACGGAAGAAGCCCGGCGCCTGGTGGGCGACCTGGTTTGGAACAACGGCAATTTCATGAAGATCTATTCGGCCGACTATGCTTTCCTTAACAGCGGGCTGGCCGAAATGTACAAAGTGAAAGCGCCCGCCGACGATTTCGGGAAGGTGACGCTGCCACCCGACAGCGAGCGGTCCGGCATTCTGGGCCAGGGTCTTTTCCTGGGACTGACCAGCAAGCCGACGGAGACGTCTCCCACCGCGCGCGGCCTCTTTGTTCGCGAACAGTTTCTGTGCCAGGATGTGCCGCAACCACCTCCGGGCGTCAGTACGAATCTGCCGGTGCTGTCGAAGGAAAAGCCGCAGACCAATCGGGAAAGGCTGGCAACGCACTTGAGCAATGAAAGCTGCGCCAGTTGCCACACTCTCATCGATCCCATCGGCTTCGGCTTCGAGAAATTCGACGCCATCGGGCAGCGGCGCGAGAAGCAGAAGCTTACCTTCCGCCCGGCACGCGGAGAGGATAAGGACAAGTCGAAGAAGACGGAGACGGTAATGCTGGCGCTGGATACGTCGGGCTATGTGGCCGGCATTCGCGGCTCCGAGTTCTCTGCGCCAAGCGCGCTGGGCAAGGTGCTCGCCTCCAGTGAACAGTGCCAGGAGTGCGTGGTGAAGCAACTGTTCCGGTATGAATCGGGGCGCAAGGAAACACCGGCTGATCGCCCGATCATTAAGGAAAGCTTCGAGGAATTCAAACGCTCCGGCTTCCGTTTTCAGGATTTAATGGTTTCTGTGATAAAATTAAGTATATTCACGCCGGTAAGGATGGAATCTCATGGCCTCAGTGATAACTAAAAATCGTGCATTGTCCCGTAGATTATTCCTGCGCGGCGTCACCGCGTTAACACAGGCGCCGGTATGGATCGGCCTGCCCCCCCTGGCCGCGATGTTTAACAGCGCGGGCACTGCCTACGCAGCGGGCAAGGCGGGACCGAACCAGATCCCGAACCGCTTTGTGTTGTGGTTTAACGGCAACGGCATTACGGAACGCTACTGGATCCCGGAAGAGACGGGCGCGAACTACACCATGACGCCTTGCCTGTCGCCGCTCGCGCGATTCCGTGACGACATTCACATCGTGACCGGCCTCGATAATCCGGCCGCTCGATTGCCAGGGCCCGGCAACGACCATCACCGCTCCATGAGCGCCCTGATGACCGGCACGCAGTTCACCGGAAGAGGTGCGGGCGGTCCGTCGATTGACCATGTGATCGCGGCCAGAACCAACGCCGATACACGCTTCCGTTCGCTGCAGATTGGCGTGTCGCAGGAATCGTTCGGTGAGAGCATTCAACGCAACATGAGCTGGGCGGGGCTGGATCGCGCACTTCCCCCGGAGATGATTCCGGCGAAACTGTTTGACCGCCTTTTCGGCGCGCGCGATGCCAGTTGGATTGATCGCAAGAAGAGCGTCCTCGATGCCGTGCAGCAGGATGCGGGTGTGCTGCGCAAGGAACTGGGCCGCGAGGATCAGACGCGGCTGGACGAGCACCTGTCTTCCATTCGCGACGTGGAGCGCGCCATCGCCAGCCTGCCGCCGCAGTATCACAAGGTGGAGGCGCCGGATTTCGACGGCGATATGAAGGACTGGCCGCGCATCGCCAGACTGCAGAGCGAACTGCTGGTACACGCACTGGCTTCCGGACAGACGCGCGTTGCCTCCTACATGCTTACCAAGTGCCAGGGCCTGACGCGGTTTCCCTGGCTCGGCTACACGGCCGCGCGGCATCACGATTACACGCATCGCGACGGCAAGGCCCCTGGAGCCGACGGACCCGACGGCCAGCGCATCATGCGCGACATCTGCCGCTGGCACGTGGAAGAATTCGCCTGGCTGCTGGGCCGGATGAAGGGCACTCCGGAAGGCGAAGGCAATCTGCTGGATCATACTTCGCTGGTGTTCGTGCATGAACATGCCGAGGCCAACGATCATAAGAACAACGGACTGTCGCTGATTGTCGCGGGTCACGCGGGAGGCCTGCAAACCGGGCTTCACACGCGAACCACGGGTACTACCGCCGATCTTTATCTTTCCGTGGCGAACCACGCGATGGATGCGAAGCTCACCAGCTTCCCTAGTGCGTCCAAGGAAATCAGCGGACTATTTCGCACTTAGGCAGCGCTGTCCGCAGCCTCTCCACGCCGGCATCGGTGACTCTGGTTTCTTTCAAGTCGAGCCATTGAAGGCTCTTCAGAGTCGCCAGTGTGTCGATGGCGCTGTCATCCACTTTGGTGGCTTTCCACAGTACAAGCTTCTCCAGTTTTCCGAAATTCTTGAGAACGGGCAGACCCTTGGCGGAAATACCGGTCTGGCCCAGGTCCAGAGTCCGTAGATCGGTAAGCGGGGCCAGTGTGGGCATTCCCGTGTCCGTTACTTTTGAGCTGTGAAGATTCAGGTTCTGCAGCTTGTGCAGCGTCGCGATGGACTCCAGGCCGCGGTCCGTGATGGTCGCGGACCACATCCCGGAATCGGTCCGCTGGCTTCCACTCAGGTCGAGCGAGACCAGGTTCGGCATACGCCTTACGGCGGTCAGGCCCACATCGGTCAGCTTATTTCCGCCCACCGAAATGCTCTTCAGATTAGGAATGGCAGTAAGGGCGTCGAAGCCATTGTCGGTGAACAACGAGTAGCCTACATCGATGCTTTCCAGCGACGCCATGCCCGCCAGGTGAGCCAGTCCGGCATCGGTTACTTTTGTTCCGCGGAGGTTGAGCGTACGCAGATGAGTCCATCCGCGCATCGCGGCCAGCGTTCCATCCCCCACCAATTCGGCGTAATACAGATTCAGGTCTTCAATATTCTTCAGATCCTTCAACTGCGCAAAGCCGCGATCGGTAATTCTGGTGTGCGAAAGGTCCAGCTTGGTGAGCTTCGGTAGCTGCTTGAGTGACGGCAGATCCGAATCGGTAATCCAGGAGGCGGTCAGTGTCACACCGGTGACATTGCCCTGCGCATCGTGGACGGAGTTCTGGTCGGTTATCAGCGCCATTGCCGCGAACGCGGCTATCAGATGAATTGTCATCAGCTCCCCCTGCGCGTCGGCTGCGCTGAATCCCGATCGAATACGATGTCGCATTTCGGCAAAGCAGCCTTCAAAGTCTGAAAGCCCTTTTCCGTTACCAGCGTGTGATAAAGGTTCAAGTAGCGAAGCTGATCCTGCGCTCGAAGCGTATCGATGGACGCGTCGGAAATGGTTGCGCTATCCAGGCGCAGCGACGTGAGGCTTGCGGTCAGTCCTGCTAAACCCTTTTCTGAAACCTTCGTGTAATCCAGGTTCAAAGACTTCAGTGCTGCCAGTTTCTCCAGAGACTTTAACCCTTCGTCGGTGACCCTGGTCCGCGCCAGATCCAGGCGCTCCAGCGCGGTCAGTGGCAGAAGCGCGTCCAGTCCCTTATCGGTGATGCGCGTGAAACTGAGCATCAGCTCCTTGAGAGAAGTCAGCGGTTTCAGATTCTCCATGCCCGCGTCGTCAATGTCGGTGGAAGTCAGGTCGAGCCGCTGCAAGCCCGTGAGGCCCTTCAAGACCGCCAGTCCCGCGCCGCTGATGTCGGTATAGTTTGTCTCCAGGGCTTCCAGTTTCTTGCATTCAGCAAGGCTCGCAAGTCCCGTGTCATTCAGCCGGGTTCCCGCCATGCCGGCATGCCGTAAGTTGGAAAACCCGCGCAATTCCAGCCCCTGCACGGGAACGTTCGTAAGCACCAGAACTTGCAGGCCCGATAGCTTTTGCAGAACCACCAGGGATTGATCGGACAGCGTCGTGTTGCTGAGATTCAGCTGTTTGAGATTAGTCAGTTTCGCGATGGCGGCCAGTCCCGGAGCGCCTAGATCCGTCGCCGCCAGATTGAGCTTTTCCAGCGCCGGCATTTGCGACAGATATTCCAACTGCGCATCGGTAACCGACGTTCTCGCCAGGGACACTTCGTTGTTTCCGGTTACTTTGCCGCCCATGCTGGTGACCCACGCGGCCGTTCCGGCGGCGTCATTCGTCTTGGGCTTACTCTTGCGCAGCGCGGCATCGGCGGCCTGCGCGGCTGAATCCTGAAATTCGATGCGGCATTCCGGCACGGCCGCCCGAAAGGCTTCAATTCCGCCACGGCTCACGCCTGTGTAGCGGACGTCCAGGGCAGACAGCTTCTTCAACGTGTGGAGCTTCGACAGCCCGGAATTCGTGGTCTCCGTGCGGTAGAGATTCAGCTCCTGCAGGTCCGGCATACCCGCCAGCACGGAGAGCCCCTCATCCGTCGCCTTGGTGCCCAGCAGATTCAGCTTCTGCAGCTTCGTCAGGCGTTTTAGCTGGCTGAGGCCGGCGTCGGTTACCTTCGTGCCCGAGAGATCCAGGGCAACCAGCTCAGTCAAGCCGGCGATCTGCTTCAGCCCTTCGTCACCCACGAAGGTATCGCGCACCGACAACCGCTGCAGGTGCTTCATTCCGGCCAGCGCTTTCATGCCGTCGTCGGTCATCGGCGTATCGTTGAGATCCAGATCCCGCAGGTTGACGAACGGCGCAAGACCAGGGCCTTTGATGCGCGTCATGGTCAGGCGCATCTCTTCAATCTGAGTCAGATCCTTCAGAAACGCGAGGCCCTTGTCCTGTACATTGATCGATTCCAGGAAGTGCAGACTGAAATAGAGCTTCTTCAATTTGTGCAGTCTGGCCAGGCCGGCGAAGCCTTCGTTAGCATCCAGCCGGCTACCCGCTCCCGGATTGAAGATCGTGCCCGGCAGCAGCAACTCTTCCAGGTCCGGCAATTCCCCCAGATTCTTCATGTCGAGCGGATCCATCGTGGTGCCCACCAGGTCCACTCCAAAAATCCGGAATGGGCCGTTCGGAAGCTCCGACAGTTCCCGCACAAACGGACCGTTGCGCGCGAGTTGCACCCCGCCGCCGAGCCGGAGGACAAAATCTGCCGCGGCCTTCTCGGGTGGCGGCGGCACAGTTCCCGGCCCCATCAGGATCATTCCCGGACGAGTTCCCAGGTGCTTGCCGCCAGTCAGGACGAGCTTGCCGTTCACGAACACATGCTCAATCCCCTCGGCATACTGGTGTGGATTCTCGTAGGTCGCCTTGTCGATGACAGTGGCCGGATTGAACACCGTAACATCCGCCCACATTCCCGGGCGCAATAGCCCGCGGTCATAGATGTGGATCTTGGCGGCATTGGCCGACGTCATCTTGCGGATGGCCTCTTCCATGGTGATGACCTTTTCGTCGCGCACGTAGCGGCCCAGCACACGGGGGAAAGTTCCGTACCAGCGTGGATGGGGGTGGCCTTCGCTCAGCGGTCCGGTGATGGCGGCCGCACTGCCGTCTGAGCCAATGGATACGAAGGGCTGCTTCAGCGCATAGCGCATGTCCTCTTCGTTGTGATGAAAGAAGATGGTCGGGATGGAGCCGCGATTGTCCTCCAACAGCGTGAACAGCGCGTCAATCGGTTTGCCGCCCATGTCGCGAATCACTTCGTTCATGCGCTTTCCCTGATACTTCTTGTAGGCGGGATTCGACAGCGAGACCAGCAGCATTCCTTCCCAGGATCCGGTCGCCGTGTAGTGGTTATACCAGTTCGTTCCAGGAATGCCGTGCTCGATTTCCTGCTCCAGGCGAGGCCGCAGCGCAGGGTCCTTTAAACGAGCCAGCAGCGCATCTTTGCCGCCTTCGTGAGCCCAGGGCGGGATGATGCTCGACAGGTTGTTCTGCCCCGCGCGATAAGGGTAGACATTCGCCTCCACCAGTTGTCCGTTGGCCCGAGCCTGTTGAATGGTGGCGACCAACTCCGGCATCTTCCCCCACAGCGCATGCTCGGCAATCTTGAGGTGGATGATGTCAACCGGTACGCCGGCCTGCCGGCCGATCTCAATCGCCTCGGCTACCGACTCGAAGACGCCATGCCCTTCGGTGCGCATGTGCGTCGAGTAGATCCCGCCGTACGGCGCGGCCGCTTTGCACATCGCAATGAGCGTCGCCGTATCGATCCACGCGCCCGGCGGGCCGCTCAAGGAACTGGCAACGCCCAGCGCCCCCTGCTCCATCGCTTCGCGAACCAGGCGCTGCATTTCCGTCAATTCCGCCGGCGTCGGAGGTCCCGCCTTCTGTCCGCGCACGTAAGTCCAGATCTCGCTGGAGCCGACATACGTGCCGATATTGGTGGACACCCCCTTCGAAAGCACCTTAGCGAAGTAGCCTTTGAAGTCCGTCCAATCCCCTGCCCCGGGTTTCAGCGGCGCCGCCGAGCCGCCCTCACCGAAAATCATGGAGGTCACGCCCTGGCGGATCATACTTTCTGCGTTGCCGTCCACCAGAATGCTGTTGTCGGAGTGATTGTGAATGTCGATAAACCCGGGCGCGACGATCAACCCCTTGGCTTCGATTGTTTGCTTTGCCGTCTTCCCGGTGAGCCGGCCCAGGGCCGCTACCTTGCCATCACGAATGCCCACATCGCCAACGAAAGACGGGTTGCCGGTGCCATCGACAATACGTCCGCCGCGGATGAGAACGTCGAAATCCTGCGCGGCTGCAAGCGAAGCCAGCCCCGCCAGTAGAAAAAACAGCTTCATAAAACAATTGTATCTATTCGCGGACTACGGTCGAATAAAAACGCCGGCCCCCGTCGGAGAATTCGCATCGCCTACAGTGAAGACCAGGGGCACGGAAGAGCCCCGGCGTGCTCCATCCGGCACCCGCGCGTTCACCTGGATGACGCCTGCTGGAAGGCCTGGCGCCGATCCCGCGTACAATACATCCGCAGCCAGCCCGTCGATTTGCACGCCAACCTTCAACACGGGCCTCGCCAGCACATCTTTGGTAAGAGTGCCGGTAGCGCCGCCCGGATCGGTCTGCCCTTCGCCGGTCGCATAAAACACAACGATCGATCCCGGAGCCGCCGCGTTCTGCGCCGAGTTCACGCTGAAATCATCGTTCAGTACCGCTCCCGGGAAGATAGCCGGCACGGCTGGCGCCACCTTTACGTCGACCGCGTCCGAGAGAATGCCTTTGCTTTCCACTTGAATTTTGACGCTATCGCGTCCGAAAACTTCGTAAGGCGCGATGGCCGAAATCTGGGATTCGGAGACATAGACCAGCGGCGCTGCTACTCCGTCAAATAATACGCGTGTGTCGGACAACCGCGTGTCCAACGTGCCAGACGGAGTCAGCCGCGCTCCCGCCGGACTGGAGGGACCGATGGCCGATCCGAAGAGCGTGACGAATTCGCCGGGCGCGACGGGTCCGGCGGCAAAGCTCGCCGCATTGGTAACCGCCAGAATCCTGGGAACCGGCGGAAGCACTGTCAGCGTTACGGTGACGGCAGGTCCCGGCGTGAGTTGGACCTTGCCTGTATAGACTCCGGGGACAAGCCCGCCCGGTGCAACCGTAATCCCAAATTGCGCCGGCGCCGTGCCGCTGGCAGGGTTCAGCAGAATCCACGGTTGGTCCGCCGCGGCCGTGAAATTGATAGACCCACCCGAAGTGCCGACAATAATCGAGCGGAACGGCTGCTGCAAAAGAGAACCCGCCGTATGAGTGAAAGTGACGGCGCGAGGATTTGCATCAATCGTAGGCGGTGGCGGAACAATCAAACTCACAGGCACCACCACCGTGGCCCCACCAACCGGCGTCAAGGTAACGGAGCCGTTATAACTGCCCGTAGTAAGACCGGCCAGATTGACAGAGACACTCACCGTAGCCGGCGTGTCGCCACCAGAGGGATTGATTGTCAGCCAGTTGGAATTGCTGAAAGCGGTGGCCGTGAAGTGGACACCGCTGCCGCTGGTAACACTCAGTAATTGCGGCGTGGCATCGCGGAAGATCAACTGATTGGGGCTTACTGTGAGTGAAGTCCCAGCACTCACATTGATGGTCACGGGAAGCGTGATCACTCCCGCAATTCCAGGGGACGAGATCGCGATGGAGGCGTTGTAAGGTCCGGGAGCAAGCGCTGTGGTGCTGAGGCCGACCGACAATGCCGCCGTCGTTGTTCCAGCGCCGGGGTTCACGCTCAGCAGCGACGCGGACGGGACAGCGCTAAACGCCAGAGTCGCGCCGTTGGCCCCTGTAAGCAGCACCGTTTGCAGCGGGGGTAGATTGGCGCCCTGCTGAATGTTGAAGGTCAGGCTCGCCGGACTCACCACAAGGGAAGAACTGGTGCTGGCGCCATTCACCGTCAGCGTAAAAGTGGAAGACGACAAGCGGCCGCACGCATCCTTCACCGTTAGAACAAATGACGACGTGCCGGCCGTCGTCGGTGTCCCCGCAATCGAGAACCCGGTGGCGGCGTTCACCAGCGTAAGACCCGCGGGAAGCGTGCCCGAGCTCAGCGTAAAAGTGGGGACCGGAGAGAAAGGAGTTGCGCAGCCGCCCGAACTGGTGAGGTCCTGCCGGTATGCCTGCCCGATCACGCCATTCGGAAAACTCAGATTGGTAATCGCCGGACCGGCTGATTCAGACACTACCGAGAAGGTGAAAGTTTGCGTTCGCACCGTACCCGCGGCATCGGTCACCGAGGCGGTGATGTTGTAGCTGCCCACTGCAGAGGGCACTCCGCTAATTACGCCGGTGGACGAATTGAGCTGAAGATTGTTGGGAAGGGTACCCAGCACCGACCACAAGTACGGCGTTTGTCCACCCGTGGCCGCCAAAGCTACGGCATAGGAGGTATTCAACGTTCCCGAGGGAAGCGCCGCGGGGCTTGTGATGGCCAGGGCGGAAGGCCCCGCGCCGGTACCCTGCGTCACCACCAGCGTTTGGCCGGCTACCTGAATCGATCCCGATCGCGGAGCTGTGGGATTCGCCGCTACATTGAAGCTGACGGTGCCGGTTCCACTTCCCGACGGAGTCGTGGTGAACGCAATCCAAGGAGTGTTGCTGCTGGCGGTCCATCCACAGCCTGCCGTCGTTGCCACGTTGATGGTCCCGGAAGAAGCAGCGCCGCCAAAAGTGGAGTTGCTGAGGGTGACGGAAAAAGCACACGCCGGCGCGTCAGTCACCTTCAGATTGAAGGCAGATGTGTATTGGTACTCCCCAACCAGCGCCGTCAGGTTATAGGTCCCCGGAGCGCCTGTGAGAATCACGTCGCAAACCGCGCGTCCAGCCGTGTTGGTGAGCACGGTCCCCCCAGGGACATTACAGGCAGCGGCGGCGGGGGCGGTGGGATCGAGGTTGTTGACGATCCGCAACGATACATTAGGCACCGGCTGCCCGGTTTGGATACCGCTCTGCGCGGTTACCTGGATTTCCACCGCGCCCGGAAGTACGGTACCCGAGGGACCGGTCAGGCCTGTGCTAGTCTGCGGCGGCTTGATCAATTCCACCAGAGGCAGCAGCGCAAAGCCCTGGCCGAGCGCAGTGGTGATGTGGAAATTCACACTGCCCACCGTCGAGGTGGCCGTAACCGTATTCGGAACAAATGAATTTCCGGGTTGAATGCTGGTGCTGAGAAAGATCGCGCTGGCGAACCCGCGCGCATCTGTAGCGGCGGATTGGTTCAGCAGCGTTCCCGCGCCCAGTGTCACGCCCCAGGTGACCTTCACACCGGCCGAGGGATTCCCTGCCGCGTCCTTCACCTGCACCACTAACGGAACACTGAGGAATTGTTCTTTGACCACTTGGCCGTTTCCCGATTCGATGGCCATACTTTGCGCAAACAACTGCGGAGCCAGAAAGAGCAGCGAGAGAAAAATTGCGTGGATAGCGTTTTTCATAGGATTCACGACGGGACGATTACAGAGCAGAAAGGACGCGGGGCGATTTCAGTGTAACAGCTACTTTTGTGACAAACCGAGGTTGATGGCCGTATCCTGTTCGACGCTGGCGTTGAATTCCGTGCCCTTGGTCACCGCAATGTCTTTCACTTTGGAGGCATTCACAGTTACCGGCAGGGCCCGCAGCTTAATGTTCTGCCCGTCCACGGCCTTCACCGATTCCAGCCGTACGGTAACCTTGCCGCCTCTGCCAAAGAACTTCTTCTTCTCGGCGTCAATGAGCGAACCGAAACCTGGAGCTCCCTTGGCAATTACCACCTGGTCTCCGGACTTGACATCCGCGGCCGCAACAAAAGCGATCCTGCTGCCATCCCCGGCTGCGGAAAATGGAATGTCCGAAGCAGCCAGAAGAGGGACTTCATGGCCCCCATTCAATGTCGCATGCACCAACAGGGGCGGGTTGGCGGCAGCCGGCGGCGGCGCGTCCGCTGCCTGGGGATTTCTCATCACTTCCACCACATCGTCCGGCACGCTATTCTTTGCCAGGGCGATCAGGTCTTCGGTGGTAAACGTGAAGTTTGTTTTCGACTCGCGGATGTGACTGATGATCGCGCTCTTTCCAACACCCGAGCTCACCATCTCAATGACCTGAGCGTTGGTCAGCGGCGCATCCGCCGTCGCGGGGAAAGCACTGGATTTCCTGGCCGCAGTCTCTCCCGCGGTCAACGGCGCCGTAGGCGGCACCATCGGATAGTTCGCCTTCCCGCCTCCACCCAACGTAAACCAGGCCGCCACCGCCGCCACCAGGGCCACTCCAGCGGCCAGCACCCACCCGGTCTTCGGCGATTGCGGCAGCACCCTGGGCGTACTGATTTTTGGATTGATGGCACTTCCAGATAAAGAGTCCCGCCCCAACTCCAGCAGTGCCGTCTTCACATCGCTCATGCTGTTCCAGCGGCGATCAGGATCCTTGCGAAGGCAGCGGCTGATGATCCCCTCCAGGTTTCCGTGTACATCGTCCAGGATGGGACCGACGGGTTCCGGTTCGTCCCGCAAAATCGCGGAAAGAGTGGACACCATGGTGTCGCTTTGAAAGGCCCGTTTGCCGGTCAGCATTTCGTACATGATGCTGCCAAAGCTGAAGATGTCTGACCGGACGTCGATCTTTTTGCCCTCAGCCTGTTCCGGAGACATGTAGGAAACGGTGCCCAAGATGGTGCCGGCCACGGTCAGTCCCGCCGTAACATCGGTGATGGTTGCGTCGGAGTCGCTGATAATGCTTTTTTCGGTCAGCTTCGCCAGGCCGAAGTCCAGCAGTTTGGCCTGTCCGTCTTCGGTGATCATGATGTTGGCAGGCTTCAAGTCACGGTGGACAATGCCCGCCGAGTGCGCGCTGACCAGCGCATCGGCAATTTGCATTCCGTATTTCAGTACTTCGTTGAAACGAAAGCCTGTTCGGGGAATCAATTCCTCCAACGGCTTGCCTTTCACCAGTTCCATGGCGATATAGTCGATGCCATTTTCCGAGCCAACGTCGAAGATAGTGATGATGTTTGGATGATGGAGCGAAGATGCCGATTGCGCCTCCTGCAGGAAGCGCTGTTTGCGTTCCTCGCTGCCGTCTTTTCCCGGAGTCAGGATCTTGAGCGCGACTTCCCTGCCCAGACGCGTGTCCTTGGCCCGATACACCTCCCCCATGCCACCGGAGCCGATCGGTGCGAGAATCTCGTAAAAGCCGAGCCGTGTCGAGGGAGAAAGGGGCAACAAAGATCCTTCCCGTACATTTTACCCTGTATCGAGTTGACTTGTCTTTGCCATATAGGATTACTTCTGTAACTTATGGTCAAATGAAGTCATCACTTAACTGTGGCCTGTAATGCAAAAATTCCCCAAAAGTAGCCGTCTGTCCATACTGATCGCGCTGCTGGCGGCAAACCTCCCGCATGCAGCGGCGGCGGAAGCCAAACCGCTGGTAACACAGTATTGCGGGGGTTGCCACAGCCAGAAAGCGAAGATGGCAGGCATCGTACTGGAAGGGCTGGATCCATCCCATCCCGAAGACCACGCAGCGGTGTGGGAAAAAGTGCTGCGGAAATTGAAGGCCGGTCAGATGCCGCCCGCGGGGCTGCCTCGCCCGTCCGAGCCGGTTCTTGCCGCTTTTACAACGTCGCTGGGCGCAGAACTGGACCGCGCCGCGGCCGCGAACCCGAATCCGGGTAATCCGACCATTCACCGGCTGAATCGCGCGGAATACAGTAACGCCGTTCGCGACCTGCTTGCCCTCGACATCAAACCGGGCGCTAAGCTCCCGGCCGACGATATTGGTTATGGTTTCGACAACATTGGCGATGTTCTTTCGCTGTCGCCCATCCTGATTGAGCGGTATATGTCTGTGGCTCGAATGGTCAGCCGTCTTGCCGTAGGCGAGGCGCACATCAAGCCGGAAGTGAACGAGTTTCAACCGCCGCGAACGGTGAATAATCCGGCCGCACTGAAAGGCCGCGTGAGTGACGATCTGCCGTTTGACTCCTTGGGCGGAATGTCGTTCGACTACGATTTCCCGGTCGATGGCGAGTATTCCTTCAAGATCAAGCTGCCGCTGTCGGCTTTTGGCGAGGGCACCCCGCCCGAATCCAACGCCTTCGAAGTCCGCGTTCCGGTAAAGGCAGGCGTCCGAACGGTAGGCGCGACCTTCATGGCCGAGAACGCCGCTCCAGAGATTGCAGTGCTGCCGGGACGCCGCGGACCTGCCGCGCCCGCGCCTCCTCCCACCATGGCCAAAATGGACCTGCGACTGGATGGCGCGCGGGTGAAGCTGTTTGAGGTCCCGCAGGCTGCGGACGGTCCCCGCTTTGTCAGCATCGCCGTCGGTGGCCCCTACGAGGTAAAGGGAGTAGGCGATACTCCCAGCCGCCGCAAAATTTTCGTCTGCACGCCCACCTCGGCGAAGGACGAAGATCCCTGTGCGCGCAAGATTCTCTCGAACCTGGGGCGATACGCGTATCGCCGCCCGCTGACAGACGCAGACCTGAAACCCCTTCTCGGTTTTTATCAGACCGGACGCCGTGAAGGCTCCTTCGAAAAGGGCATCCAGATGGCCCTGCGCGCCATGCTGGTCTCCCCCGCTTTCCTCTTCCGGATTGAGCGCGATCCGGGGAATGTGCCTGCCGGAACGGCGCACCGCATCAGCGATTTTGAATTGGCCTCCCGGTTGTCATTCTTTCTATGGAGCAGTATCCCCGACGAAGAGCTTCTCAATCTCGCTGGACAAGGCAAATTAAAGGAGCCTGCAATCCTTTCGGCGCAGGTCACGCGCATGCTGGACGACCCGAAGTCCAAGGCATTCGTCAGTAACTTCGCAGGCCAGTGGCTGTATCTCCGCAACCTGTCGCAAGTAACACCGGACCAGGACGCGTTCCCGAATTTTGACCCGACACTCCGCCAGGCTTTCCAGACCGAAACCGAAATGTTCTTCAACGCGGTTATGCGCGAGAACCGGCCGGTGACGGATCTGTTGAGTGCCGATTTCACCTATCTGAACCAGCGGCTGGCCAAGCACTACGGCATCTCCGGCGTCTACGGCTCTCAGTTCCGCCGCGTCACTCTCAAGGATTCGAACCGCAGCGGGCTGTTGGGGCAAGGTAGTATTCTGACAGTAACGTCGTATCCAGACCGGACATCCGTGGTGCAGCGCGGCAAGTGGGTCTTGGAGAACCTGCTGGGAACAGCGCCGCCACCCCCGCCGCCCGATATCCCGGCACTGGAAGCGAAAGCGAAGGATGGGAAGCGTTTGACCATGCGGCAACAGATGGAACAGCATCGCGCCAATCCCACCTGTGCGTCGTGCCATTCCCGTATGGACCCGATCGGCTTTTCGTTGGAAAATTATGATGGTGTCGGTGCCTGGCGATCCAAAGACCATGGCAATCCAATCGACGCTTCCGGCAAGATGCCTGACGGGACGGTTTTTGACGGACCAGCCGGATTGCGGAAGCTGTTGTTGTCGGACCATCGCGAAGAGTTCCTGGCAACAGTAACGGAAAAGCTTTTGACTTTTGCCCTTGGCCGCGGGCTGGAATATTACGATGCGCCGGCCATGCGCGCCATTGTGCGGGATGCGGAGACGCAGAACTCGACGATTCCCGCTTTAATCAGTTCAGTAGTGAAGAGTCCGCAGTTCCAAATGAGGAGAACAAGAGAGCCATGATGATTACCCAGAAATACCTGCCGCGCCGCACTTTCCTGCGTGGACTTGGAACGACACTGGCTCTACCTCTATTGGACGCGATGGTACCGGCGATGGCCGCCACGCGCTTGACTGCGGCTAAACCGGCGATGCGCATGGGCTTCGTGTACGTTCCGAACGGGATCATTCCACGGGCCTGGCTTCCCACCAAGGAAGGTGCCGGATTTGACTTCATGCCAACCATGAAGCCGCTGGAACCCTTTCGCGAGAAGATGATGGTGTTGAGTAACCTGACGCAGAATGGAGGCCGCGCGCTGGGCGACGGCGCGGGCGATCATGCCCGGGCAGGCGCAAGCTGGTTGACTGGCGTGCATCCGAAGAAGACGGAAGGAGCCGACATCAAAGCGGGTATCTCCGCCGATCAGATTGCCGCGAGGGCGTTCGGCAACACGACACAATTTGGTTCGCTTGAGATCGGCCTGGAAGAGCCGAACCTGGCGGGTAACTGCGATTCCGGTTATAGCTGCGCGTATACAAACACGATTTCCTGGCGCTCCCCCACAACGCCGAACCCGATGGAAGTGAATCCTCGCGCGGTGTTCGAACGGCTGTTTGGAGAGGGAGAGAGCAACGATCCGGCAACCCGCCTGAAGCTGATGAAGGAGGATAGAAGCATCCTCGATTTTATCCGCGGCGACGTAGCCCGTCTCGAACCCGGCCTGGGCGCGCGCGACAAGAGCAAGCTGTCAGAGTACCTGGACGGCATCCGCGACATCGAACGGCGGATCCAGAAAGCGGAGCAGCAGAGCGCGTCCATGAAGCTGCCGCTAATGGAACGGCCTACCAGCATCCCCGATGATTTTGAGGATCACGCCAAGCTGATGAGCGATCTGATCGTCATCGCCTTCCAAACCGACATGACGCGCGTCGTGAGTTTCATGATGGCGCGCGAAGGCAGCAATCGCAGCTATCGCTCCATCGGAGTCTCAGACGGACACCACTCGGTGACCCATCACCAGAACGAGGCGGAGAAGATCGCCAAGGTGATCAAGATCGATGAGTTGCACGTGAAGTCTTTCGCGTACCTGGTGAACAAGCTGGATTCCACGCCGGACGGCGACGGCACCCTGCTGGATCATTCCATGATGCTCTACGGCAGCAGCATTTGCGATGGCAATGCGCACACGCATCACGACCTGCCGCTGGTTCTGGTTGGTGGCGCCTCCGCGAAGATCAAGGGCGGGCGGCATGTCCGCTACGCGCCGGACACACCCATGAACAACCTGCTGGTAAGCATGCTGGACAAATCCGGCGTCCCCGCGGAGAGCCTCGGCGACAGTACCGGCAAGCTGGAACAGCTCTCTGGAGTCTAGTATGTCAACTGGACGGCGGACGCCCCCGTCCGCGCGCGACCCCCTGGTCGCGCTCCTGGCTCTACTAACGCTTTCGGCCGTAGCGCAAGCGGCCGCGACTTTCCCGCTGATCGACGCGATCAAGGACCAGGACTACAAAGCAGTCAACAAGCTTCTGAGCGCAAAAAAAGTAGACGTAAACGCCCCGCAGCCAGACGGTGCAACCGCTTTATCCTGGGCAGTCTACCTGGATCAAGCCGACACAGTGGATCAACTGCTCAGAGCCGGAGCAAAGGTAAACGTAGCCGATGAATACGGCGAGACTCCGCTGACGCTAGCCTGCGGGATAGGCAACGCCGATCTCATTACCAAGCTGCTGAAGAAGGACGCGAATCCCAATGCGGCCCGCTGGAACGGCGAAACCGCGCTGATGATTGCAGCCCGTTCCGGCAGCGCCGAAGGCGTGAAACAGCTGATCGCCCACGGCGCCAAAGTGAACGCCGCGGAATCCCGCAAGGGCCAGAACGCGCTGATGTGGGCCGCTGCGGAAGGTCATCACGACGTCGTAGACGAATTGCTGCAAAACTCAGCCGACGCCAAGATGGCATCGAAAGCCGGTTGGCTGCCGCTGGTATTCGCCGCGCAAAAGGGCGATGCGAAATCCGTCCGCAGCCTGATTGGCGCGGGCTCCGATCCAAACTATGCCATCCCCAACGGATTGAGCGTGCTTCTGGTAGCGGTCTCCGGCGGCAAGACGGCCGCCGCTGAGGCGCTGCTGGAAAAGGGCGCCGAAGTAAACAAGCCCGACAGCGGAGGGACCACCGCACTGCATCTAGCCGCACAAGCCGGCAACGTCGAATTGATCAAACAACTGCTGGCGAAAGGAGCCGACCCGAATCCGCGTACCGCCAAAGTAGCTGCCGGCGGTGGCAGAGGCGGAGGCGGTGGGGGCTTTTTCCGTCCTGCGGGGGAGCAGACTCCGCTCTTTCTGGCGGCACGCGCGAACCATGAGGAGGCGATGCGGGTTCTGGTCGCCGGTGGCGCCGACCCGAAGCTGCTGGCGCAGGATGGAACCACGCTGCTGATGGCCGCGGCAGGAAGCGGACATCTGGGTGTGGTCAAGTACGCCTACGAACTCTCGCCGGACATCAAGGCAGTCACCGACCGTAAGACAGCAGTCATGCATGCCGCTGTCAGCGGCTCCATGTTCACATCAACGCAAACCGAAATCTGCGAAGTGGTTCAGTTTCTGGCCGACAAAGGTGCGGACCTCGACCCGCAGGATGTGAGCGGGAGAACCCCCATCCAAATCGCGGATGTTCT
>JBDUEM010000085.1:0-26848 GCA_040002435.1 Bryobacteraceae bacterium | reverse complement strand
CGACTGTTGAGTCGACCGTTCTAAATGTAGCTGGCATCGTTCAGTGACGAGCCGAAGTTCCTGTTGATCGGCTGCACCGCGCGTTGAATAAGTTACTCAGTAATACCGAAGCCCCCAGGATTGCCCGTTAAGGGAACCCTGGGGGTTTTCTGTTTTCAGCCGGCTCAGGCTGGTATCCTTTCAAGGATGCCGCTATCTTCCAGCCGGCTGTCCCTGATGTCCGTCTGCTGGCTGCTGACCTTGTTGGGCTGTGGCTCGCACGAAGTAGCGACAAGAATGCCCGAGCAACGGTGGCTTCCTGCCACTGTGGATCCGCCTCCGTTCGGCAACTTCCTGGATTTCGCCACCAACGACGGGTTGGATTACATTGTGCGGGATATTGACGGCGGCGGTGTCGCCCGCTGGACGCGAGATCATCCGGAATTGCAATTTAATGTTGCCTATAAGCCGTCTCTGCATTTAGTCGTCGAGTTCATCATTGTTGGTGAAACGTTCCGCGCAACCGGTCCGGTAACGATCTCGGTGAAGGTGAACAACCATCTCCTCGGCTCCATGCGCTGCACCCACGAGGGGGAGTATCGATTCGACAAGCCTGTTGGCGCGGAACTGATCACCAGGGACGGGCCCACCAGGGTGATTATGGAAGCAAACCCGGTTTGGGTTTCCCCATCCGATGGCGCCCATCTGGCGTACCTTCTACTGCGCGCTGGATTTCGATGACGAACGCCGGGATGTTCCCAATCCTATCGGGCGCGTTTCTCACAGTTTTGGTCTCCTGGTGTGCCGGCAAGCTCCTGTTCCACAGCCTGGATCTAAAACTCCATGTACTCGAAGAGGACTTGCTGGCGTTCGTGACGGGTGCGGCCTGCGTTTCGACGCTTGTGTTCTTCCTCTGCGCTGCTCACCTGGCACGGAAGGGCGCATTCACCATCCTGGCGGCCGCGGTGATAGCCGCCGCGTGGAAGACAGGCGCAACGGCAAGAAGCCGCTTGCATTTTCCACCAGTCTCCAAAACCTGGCTCTGGGCGGCCGCGCTGCCGGTTGCCCTCTATACGTGGGTGTATTTCTTCAATGCGCTGGCCCCGGAAGCCAGCCCCGACGGAGCGACTTATCACCTGGGAAACGTCGTCAGGTGGTGGCATGACCGGGGCTTTGTGCGCTATTCGGGGAGCATGTACGCGGACCTTTCGCAGGGCCTGGAAATGTTGTTCCTGGTGGCCTTTTCGTATGGCCGGCACTCGGCGGCCACACTGGTTCACTTCAGTTTCTTGATCGCCCTACCCTGGCTTATCTGGTGCTATGGACGGCGCTTCGACATGGTGCAGCCGGCTGTGGTCGGCGCGCTTCTCATTTACCTGAGTCCGGTCACCGGGCGAACAGGTACCGCCGCGTATAACGACCTGGCAGCTTTGTATGCGGCGTTCGCGCTTTTTTACGTTTTGGATATCTGGCTGGAGACTTCGAATGACCGGTTCCTGTACGTGGCTGGGGTGCTTGCGGGCTTCTGTTATGCCACGAAGTACACCGCCGCGGTTGGCATGGTTTACGCAATTGCCATTGTCACGTGGCGATGTTTCCGCAGCCGGCGGAATCCCGCGCGGCCGCTTCTGATGATGTGCGCTTGTGCCGCGTGCATCGTGCTTCCCTGGATGGTGAAGAATTGGGTGTGGTTCGGCAATCCGTTTTCTCCGTTCCTGAATCACTATTTTCCAAATCCTCACATTACTGTTTGGTTTGAGGAAGACTACCGGGCGGCGATGTCGCTGTACGGCGAAATGAAGAGCCGGCGGGAACTGCCGTGGTTTGTCACGCTGAATGGGGCCTATGTCGGCGGCCTGTTTGGTCCCTGGCTGCTGCTCGCTCCCCTCGCGCTATTCGCCATTAACAGCCCGCGCGGCAGGCGTTTCCTTCTTGCGAGCGTCATTTTCGGTCTGCCCGCCCTAACGAACAACACCACGCGCCTCCTGCTTCCATTCGCTGTTTTCATAGCCATGGCGCTGGGCATTGTTCTCACAAGATGGAAATTAACCTGGGTGGCCCTGGTGTTGCAGACCATCCTCTGCTGGCCGGCAGTCGTTGGATATTACGCCAGTCCGTGGGCTTGGCGCCTGACTTCCATCCCTTACGCTGCCGCGCTGCGCCGGATTCCCCAGGAAAAGTATTTGCAGGAAAAGTTGTCCGGTTACCGCATCGCCAGGGCGATCGAACAGCTGGTTCCTCAGGGGGAGCGGGTCTTGCTCCTGCAGCCGGTTCCCCAGGCATACACCACGCGCAGGCTTTGGAACTGGTACGAATCGGCCGAAGGGATTGCCGGGCAGCGCGCGGTTTGGGCAGGGCAGAAGCCCGGGATGCAACCGAACCTGGAAATCAAATTTCAGTTTCCGGAAAGAACCGCCACGGGCGTCAGAGTGATTGAGACCGCGGCCGCTAGGGAACAGTGGAGCGTGAACGAAATGCGCCTCTACAGACAGGAAAGCGAAGTAAAGCGGCAGGCCGGGTGGCGGATCTCGGCCACTCCGAACCATTGGGAAGCGTTCCGGGCGTTCGATAACGGCCCGATTTCAGCCTGGTCCACGGCGGAGGCAATTGCTCCGGGCATGCACCTCCAGGTTGAGTTCGACAACCCCATCAACCTGGACCGGGTTTCACTGCTTTCCACGCCCGGCGAATGGCGGTCGAAGCTGGCGGTCGAAACGCGCGATTCCGCGGGAAAATGGAACGGCGTCGCGGCGCAGGCCATCGTTGTTGACAACGGACCTCCCGTAGGAATGAGACGGCTGGCGACGGATGAACTGAAAGCCCTGGGCTTCTCGTATGTAGTCGCCGGACTGGGGGAAGCTCCCGGCCGCGATATGCATCACTTCGCCCCTTACTGGAGCATCTCCTGCGTTTTCGAGGGCGACGGGGCGTGCCTGTATCGCCTGGAGTGATGCCCTAAGGTGACAGAATTGCCAAAGATGTTATACTTGAAAAGAACTCATACACAAAGGAATAAGCTGTCATGAAAGCTGGAATTCACCCCGCCTACAACGAAATTAAAGTGACCTGCGCGTGCGGGCACTCCTTCCAAACACGTTCCACTCACAAAGGGGACATGCGTGTGGAAATATGCTCCTCGTGCCATCCTTTCTTCACTGGCAAACAGAAGTTGATCGATACGGAAGGACGCGTGGACCGCTTCCAGAAGAAGTACGCGAATGTCGTTCCCCGGGCTTCCAAGAAGAAACAACTCGAAACCTCAAAGGCCTAAGCTTTAAAGGCCGGAAGCTTTCCGTTTTTCCGCTTCCCGTCTCTGACGGTCGCGCTCTTCTTGAAACTTGTGATATTCCACTCTTTGAGATTCTGAAAGGATCATATCGACCTGCTCAACCTGGCTGGCGTGGATTCGAGTCATTTCAGCCTTGCTATGGTCTCTCTCGGCCCGAAATAGGGTCCGCGTCTGGTCGAGGATGGCGTTCAACTTAACCGTCTGCTCTGGCTGCAGCTTCAGCCGGGCATCCATCTCGGCGAGATACTTCTTTCGGAACTCTTCCGGACTCTTGGGCGGAGGCGGCGTGTTAGCGGCGACGCTTTTCACTGTATAAAGCCGGTACCCAACTCCTCCTACCGCAATGCCGCTCAGGAAAACGGCCAACATCGAAACTGCGATGGTCAAGTTCGAACGCTTCATAGTGTCTCGCCGGAACGCGTCAAATCCGGATCCGCCATATCTACAGCCTGATCGGCCGCCAGCGCATCTAAATAAGTCGCGCCATAGACAGAGGACATCTGATGAGCCGGAGTGAGGAAAAATATAGACATGGCTAGGCAACTGGCCAAGGCGACCGAGACGAATCTCTTTGCCAACCGTCCAAAGTTAAAGGTGTAATTGCGCTGTGAATCGATACGGGTCCAGAGCTGGGGCATAAAGTTGGCCGCCGGTTCGGGGTCAGGAAGAGCTTCCCGATAGGAGGCGAACATTGCCTGTATCTCGGCTGGAAGTTCGAAGCTGTCCAGATCCGCACGATTTCTCTGTTCATTCGCCATAACTGAACCTCATTAGTCTACACCCCGGACCTTAGCCGAAGTTTCTGTAAGACTGCCAAACGCCTTGATGACACGCTGCCGGGCTCTAAAGAGCCTGACCTTCAAAGCATTCTCATTTACCTGGTAGACCTGCTCCAATTCCTTCAGAGACAAGCCTTCCACTTCCTTCAACGTTAGCAGAACGCGGTCTTCTTCGGAAACCGAGTCCAGTAAGGAGTCCACGAACTCCTTCACGTTTGTCCGCCTCAACTCTTCCTTCGATACCTTGCCGCCAGCCACAGCGTCGGCCATCATTACCTGCTGCTCAGAGAGATCCGACATTCTAGATTCATGCCGCCTCTTCTGCCGCCTCAAATAATCATACGCCGCGTTTACCGTCAATCGGTATAGCCACGGTTCGAAGACTTCCGGAGTCCGAAGCTGATCGAGCGAAAAATACAACCGCAGAAACACTTCCTGCCCAACATCCTCCACATCCTCTGGACGCCCAATCAACCTAGATATGGTGCCAAGAATGCGCTTCCGGTACGCCAACACAACCTGATTGAACGCGGCGTCATTGCCTCCACGTGCACTCTCAATCAGTTCGAAGTCTACCAGCATGCCAATTAGACAGCCGGCGCTAAATCAGAAGGCGCACCAGCAACTAGCTAGGTTACAAGGCATTGATCGAAAAGGCAAAACCCGACCTTTAAATCAAAAGGGCCGCCTCTAACAGGCGGCCCAATCCTTTGTGTTTCCGTTTACACGGTGCGCCGCATTCCAAGCCGGCTAGACTTTACTTCTCCCGCACGTGCGAGTACTTGTTGAGTTGCGCAATGAGGGGCCGGGCAGCTGCGGGCATTCTAGTCTTCCCCATAACAATCTGCTGGCTGCTCAGATTCTCGTTGCCATAAAGCTCTTTGTTCCCCTCACCATCCGGACGCAGCGTCGCTCCGTCGAGGGCGACACCGGCGAATACGCCGCGCGAACGGGAATAGGTCAGGATCTGGGCCTGCATCTTAGCGTCGGTCTTGGCCGCGGTGCTTCGTCCTAAGGGACCCGCTGCAACCGCTGCATCGGCGCCGAGAGTGAATTTGCTCTCCATCAGCTTAGTGGCGCCGCGCTTGTTCATCACCAGAATCACCGCGTCTGTCTCGGAACCGCCAATCTGGAAACCAAAGCTTCCCCCTTCCACGCGCATGGAGGCGGGAGCAGACCAGCCAGCTCCAGCGGCGCGACGGCACGACATGAAGCCCTTCCCATACTTTCCGCCCACAATGAACGCACCTTTTTTGAGACCCGGCACAACGACAACGCACTGCGCCGACTCAAGCAGTTCCTGAGGAATCCCTTTGTCAGGCGTTCTCATGATCTCTGCCATCACTGTAGCTGCTGTACCCAGCCGCTCCTTTGCTGTCTCCGCCTGCATCGTCAGTCCTACGCCAAAACACAATAATCCAACTTTCCAAATTGTCACAGTATCCTCCGCGGATTTTTCTCGAACAATCCATAATGTGCATTTTTGTGGCCACTTGTAAAGCTCTGAAGGGTCTGGTGTTAATAAGCCCTCTGGCAGGTTGACCGGAAGTTTTTACCGATGGATTGTTGATCCTGGCTCCATGAGATAATCTGAAGGATTACGTGGCCGCTCAAAACCCTCCCGCCATTGCAGTCAATGCCACTCATCTTGGCAGCCGCATTAACGGAATAGGAACCTACATTATCAACCTCTTGAGGGAGTGGGCGCGGCAACCCGCCTCACTTTGCTTTGACGTATATCTCCATGAGCGAGCCCGGCCTCATCTCGCAGATATCTCCTTTCCCGAAAACTTCCATCTACACTGGATCAGCTCACGGCTTTTCCCGGATACGGCCAATTTACGCAGATTGATATTCTCGAATTGCCTGGCAATGAGTCGAAATAGGGGTCTCGTTTTCAACCCCAGCCAGCTTGAGATGACTTTCGCCGGGGCCCGGGCCATTGTGACTGTGCAAGATCTGATTCCAATCCAGATCACAGATCATTATCAGCGAAAGCAAAGTTATTTTTACCGCCACCTGGTTCCCCGCGGCCTGTCCCGGGCAGCCGCCATCATCGCACCATCGAAGGCCACGCAACAGGCGATTTGTCAGCGATACGCAGTGCCTCCTGAGAAGGTCACCGTGATTCCGTACGGTGTTCGGAAATTACCGGAGAGCAGTCTGCCTTCTCCTTCACGAAAGTACATTCTCTTTGCCGGGCGGATGGTTCCGTACCGCAACCTCAACACGCTGATTCAGGCGTTTCTTCAAATCCAGGACAACATTGAGCACGATCTGATTCTGGCCGGCGAGATCTGCTGCGACCTCAATGTTCCTCCGCGAAATGAACGCGTCATTGTACGCGGTTACGTGCAAGGCGACGAACTGGCCGCACTGTATCGCGGCGCCTCGGCCTTTGTCTTTCCTTCCCTGGCGGAAGGCTTCGGATTTCCGCCGCTGGAAGCTATGGCGTGGGGGTGTCCCGTGATTTCGACCGCCGAAGCCAGCCTGCCGGAGGTTTGCCGGAACGCGGCACTGATCGTGGATCCGCGCAATGCCGTCAGCGTGGCAGCCGCGCTGACGGAGGTTCTCTCGAACCAGGAACTCCGGGCGAACCTTGTTCGCGAAGGCTTCCAGCGGGTGGCGGAATTGACGTGGGAGAAAACGGCCAGCGCGCACTTGAAACTCTTCGCCACGGTACTTAGCGAAAGTACGCGATGAACATTCCCTTTTCAGTTATCATTGCTACCACCCATGCCTGGCCTGAGTTGAAGATGACACTGGATTCCCTCTGGCCGCAGCTTCAAAGCCTCGGTGGCGAACTCATTATCGGCGACGGAGATGGCCGCGGTATCCCAACGGACTTCGTCACGCAGTTTCCAGGCGCCGTGTGCGTTACCATGCCGGGAGCCTCCATATTTGCCCTGCGCTCCGCCTGTATCCAGCGATCGCGTGGAGACATAGTGTTTCTGACCGAAGATCATTGTGTTCTTTCTGAGAACTGGTGCGCCGGACTTTTGGAAAGCCACCGAAAGTACCCTTGCGCCGCCGTCATCAGCGGATCGATCGAGAATGGATCGGCGGATAAGCTGATGGACTGGGCAAACTTTTTCATCGCTCACGGGCCCATGATGGGGCCGGTCAAGGAGGGCGAATCCAGGCACATCTCTCTTTCCGCAGCCGCATTTAAACGTAGTGCTCTGCCCCGGGAATTTCCGCCGGAAGGCGTGATGGAGATGCTTTATCTCATGGAATTGAGCCGCCAGGGCGGTAAGCTTTTTAACAACAACAAGGTCTCCGTTGCCCATGTGCAATCTTTTGGATTCTGGAATACCTTCGCAGTGCACTATCACAACGGCCGCTCCATCGCCGGTTTTCGGAAGCGAAGCGCAGGGCCGTGGAGTCGATTGTTGCGAATCGGATCCTGTGCGATTCTGCCCGTCTTTCTCCTGGCGCGTTCGGGATATGGTGTCCTGCGCAAGCGCCGGTTTGTCTCTCAATTCCTCTTGGCATTTCCACTCATGGCCGCTCTCGCCACCTGTCATGCGGCCGGGGAACTGATGGGATACCTGGCCGGACCTGGGAACAGCCCAGCTAAACTCTCTTAGGCATGAAGGTCGCCATCGATCTCACCGCACTGATGCACCGGACGACCGGCATCGACACGTACCTTGTGGAACTGGTGCGCAACCTCGCGAAACTCGACCATGCGAATCCGTACACACTTTTCCTCAATCACTCCGATCGCAATCGTTTTGAGAACGAACTGGGCGAGAACTTCACCGTTCGGCCGGTGTGCCCGCGAGCACGGCCCGCGCGATTGCTGTTTCAACAGGCGTTTCTTCCAGCCGCGTCAGCGTGGTCCGGGTACGATGTGGTCCATTCCCCGTCGTTTCTGATGCCGTGGTGGCGCGGCCGTGCACGGCACTTGCTTACCGTGCAGGATCTGACGTTTTTCTCGATGCCCGATCTGCACAACAGCCTGAGGGGAGGACGTCTGTTTCGCAAGATGGTGGCGATGAGCATCGAGCGGGCTCACAGGATCAATGTTCCATCGGAGACCACTCGCCGCGATCTGCTCCACTGGTTTCCGGGGGTGGCCGCGGATACCGTACGCATCACTCCACTCGGGATCAGTCCGCGCTTCTGTCCTGCGGAGCCATCCGATGTGGCCCTGAACCGGAAGCGGTTGGGACTGCCGGAAGCTTACATCCTTTACCTGGGAACCATCGAACCGCGCAAGAACGTGGACGCACTGGTCGAAAGCTATGCAGGATTGGTTTCGTCCGGAAAAACCGGCCAGCACCTCGTCCTGGCGGGCGCACCGGGATGGAATTGCGAGCAGATTCTCCACCGCGTGAAGGCCCCGGACTTGCGGGATCGTGTTCACCTTACCGGGTACGTAGCGGACGACGATCTGCCCTGGCTGTATCGCGGAGCTTCGATGTTCGTCTATCCGTCGCTGTACGAAGGCTTCGGTCTGCCCCCGCTGGAAGCGATGGCTTCGGGCGTTCCCGTAATCTCCTCGTCAGCTGCATCGCTGGAGGAAAACCTCCGCGGCGCGGCGGAGCTGGTTGCGCCAGGAGATGCCGGCGCTTTGTCCCGGGCCATGGAACGCCTGGTACACGACCAGGCATGGCAGACAGAGTTGGTTGCTTTGGGCTTGGAGCGCGCCGCCCGATTCCGTTGGGAAGAGACGGCTCGCTCTGTTCTGGAGTGCTACCGCGAACTGGCGTAGTGCCTACATCTCCTTGTGAGTGCAGACCCACCACGTAAGCCCAAACGGATCCAGTAGTCCCCCGGAGCGCCCATAGGGCTGATCCTGCAGGGGATGAAATATCGTGGCGCCCTCTTGCTGCGCTTTGGCGGCGAAGGCGTCGGCGTCGTCAACGTACAAGAACACCTGCATGGGCGAACCGCCAAAGTCCTGTACACTTCTCAGCTGTGAGAATTCCTTGAATTCGTCGCAGACCATAATGGGCGAATCGCCAATCTTGATCTCGCCATGCCGCACTTTTCCGTCAGGGTCCGCATGCCGCCCAATTTCGGTAGCGCCGAAAGCCTTCTTGTAAAACTCCATAGCGGCGGCAGCATCCCGAATCACGATGTAAGGAGTTGCCGTGTGGAATCCCTCGCGCATAGCCATTTTTAGTTTCCTCCGTGCAAAGCGGCCGCGCGCTTCTTCATTTCGTCCGGTGAGACATCTTCCTTGTGCGTTGCCAGCCACCAACGATGTCCGAAAGGATCTGTGAACTTGCCGCCGCGGTCTCCGTAGAATTGATCTTCTACGGGTCTTTCTATCTTCGCGCCTGCGTCCGTCGCAGTTTTCGCCATTGCGTCTACATCCTCCACGTAGAGATGAATCGTCACCGGAGATCCGCCTATTGTTTCCGGACTCAGTACATTCATTTCAGGATACTCGTCGGAGAGCATGATCACCGCTTCACCGATTTTGATCTCCGCATGCCCAACCTTCCCGTCCGGGGACGCCAGCCGGAGCAGTTCCGTGGCGCCGAATGCCTTCTTGTAAAAGTCAATTGCATCCGCGGCGTTCCTCACTGTCAGATAGGGGGTCGCGCCTCGATAACCGTCAGGAATGGGTTTCACTTTGTTGTTCATGCCTTCATTTTTACCGAACCGTCCTCCTGCCGTATTGTAAAAAAATGCCGCAGGCGTTCTTTCTCTGCGTCACCAAGAAATGCCGCTTCAATCGCCATCAGGTTTGTCTGTCGAAACTCTTCCTGACCCCAGCCGAACATGCGTTGAATTTCCTCATACTCCCGGGTCAGCGTCGTGGGCGTCAGCGTTCGCGTATCGGTATTAATGTTTAACGGGACGCCGGCGCGGTAGAGCCGGTCAATTGGATGGTCCGCCAGATCCGCGATGGAAGGGATGATCTGTACATTGGAGGAAGGACACAGTTCCAGATGCACGTGACGCTGCCGCAGGTGATGGCGCAACTCGGGGTCTTCAATGCTGCGCGTGCCATGCCCTATCCGTGTTGGATTCAATAACCGAAGCGTCTCCCAAACGCTCTCCGGACCACACGCCTCGCCAGCATGAGCCGTGCGGAATAAGTTGTGCCGCTGCGCATACTCGTACGCCTTCGCATGGGCCTCAATCGGGAAACCGGCTTCATCGCCCGCCAGATCCAGCGCCGCCACCCTGCTGCCTCTGTGTTTCTCCACCAACCTCGCTGTCGTCAGGCTTTGCTCTTCGGTGAAGTGCCGCAGGGTACACAGAATCAGCCGCGCTTCGATTCCCGTCTCTAAACTCTTCCGCTCCGCGGCCTCGTTGACGATCTCCACCACGCGCTCCGCTGAAAGTCCGTTTTCCAGGTGCAGCAACGGCGCAAACCGAATCTCGGCGTATACGACGCCGTCTTCCTGCAATTGAAGGAACAGATCTTCGGTGACAAGCCGCAGCGCCACTTCATCCTGCAGCAGGCGGACCCCCTTCGGCGCGTAATTCAGAAAGTCCGCCAGATTGGTACAGCGCAGCGGCGCCGAGTAATCCCTCAGATATTCCTCGCGCGTCAGGCCTGGAGCAAGCCGGCAGACGGCTTGATAGCTGAGCGAGCAGTCCAGGTGCAGATGCAGTTCAATTTTCGGGAATTCGTGGAGTTTCATCGATCAATCGGCTACCGTAACATGATTGGTGTAAGGGCCTTTGTGCGCCGCATAAGCCGATGGGGTGATGCCGGAAAATGCCCGGAAATCTTGAACAAAATGAGCCTGGTCAAAATAGCCGCACGATAGTGCCACCTCTGTCCACTCCACCGGCTTTCCCGTCCGCAGCAGCCGCAATACTTCCTGAAACCGGCGGATGCGGCAATACAGCTTCGGCTTCAGCCCGACCTGCTCGCGAAACGCAGCCAGAAACCGCTTGGGACTTGCGCCGGCGGTTTCCGCCAGTTCCGAAATGGTCCGCGCGTTAGGAACGGAGTGCATCTCGCGCAGCGCAAATTCCACCATCGCGTTCCGTTCCAGCCGTCCGTCGGTCTGCGCCAGAAGGCTTTCCTCCAGCACACGAAACTTTCCCGTCGGGCGTCGGCGCCTCCAACAACCGTGAGCGCAGATTAGCGCCGTCCCGCTTCCAAAGCGCATCCAGCGGAACATGCTGATCGCACAACTCGCTGGCCGGCATTCGCAGAAAGGCAAACGCACCGCCGGGCTTAAACGTAATTCCCATCACCTCTGCCTGACACGCCGTATCGATCATCATGAATTCCGAATGCGCGCCGACCATGAGCGATCCGCCATAGCTGTCGAACCTCCGCGGATCGCGGGGATCGTAATTACGGAGGGAATCCTTTTTGAGATTGATCACCACGCTGAGGGAACCAGTGGGCATGATCCTTTCGAGACCCTGCGGAGCGGCGCAGTCCGCATAAAGCCAGAAAGACTCGACGAAGGTGGCGAGCGGCGGGGCCGGAATGTAGTGGCGCGAAAACATGGCGGATTCTTGGGTCCTGCAGGTAGAATATCGTGACGGTTCTTGCAGCGCATCACCGGGGAACTTGCACCCGCCGCTCCATCCGGCATATCTTTACTTATGGATCGTCGCCGATTTCTCGCATCATCTACCGGCGCGTTTGCTATCCAAACCCCCGTCGCTCTGGTGCAAGCCGCCGCTCAATCCGTCTCAGGCCGTCCGGCCGATGCTGTCGCCCGCGATGAAGACTTCTGGCTGAATATCCGCCACGCCTTCACTGTCGACCGCAATATGATCAACCTCAATAACGGAGGGGTAGCGCCTTCGCCAAAGGTGGTGATGGATACCGAAAAGCGCTATCTCGAAATCGAGAATATGAACCCGTCCTACTACATGTGGAACGTGCTCGATCCTGGCATTGAGACCGTGCGCCGCCGGTTGGCCCGCGCGTTTGGCTGCGATACCGAAGAGATCGCCATTACCCGCAACGCCAGCGAGTCGCTCGAGATCGTCCAGCTCGGCATGGAACTGAAAGCGGGTGACGAAGTCCTCACCACCAATCAGGACTATCCCCGGATGATTACCACGTGGAAACAGCGCGAGCGGCGGGATGGCATCGTGCTGCGGCAGGTAAAGTTCCCGGTGCCGCCGCCAAGTCTCGATTACCTGGCGAAGCTGATGGAAGACAACATTACCCCGAAGACCAAGGTCATCCACATTTGCCACATCACGAATCGCACCGGCCAAATCTTCCCGGTCAAGAAAATCTGCCAGATGGCCCGGGCGCGCGGGATTGAAGTGGTGGTGGACGGCGCGCACGCCTTCGCGCAATTTCCATTCAAACAGGAAGACCTCGACTGCGACTACTACGGAACGTCACTGCATAAGTGGGTGCTGGCGCCAATCGGCACAGGAATGTTGTACGTGCGGAAATCGAAAATCCCGAAGATCTGGCCTATGATGCCGGCTCCCGATTCGATGCAGGATAACATCCGTAAATTCGAGGAGATTGGCACGCACCCAGCCTCCCAGCGCAATGCCATTACGGAGGCGCTCACCTTCCATGAGAGTATCGGGTCGGAACGCAAGGCTGAGCGTCTGCGCTATCTGCGCAAGCGTTGGTCCAACCGCCTGCGCGAACTACCGGGCGTAAAGATCCTAAACAGTGAGGACCCGGAGCAATCCTGCGGCATCGGCTTCATCAGCATCGACGGGTTTGAGGCTCCGAAGTTATCCAAGTATCTCTGGGAGAAGCATCGCATCTGGACGGTGGGCGTGGTGACGGAAGGCGAGTATCAGGGACTGCGCATCACCCCGAACGTGTATACAACTCTGGAAGAAATCGACACGTTTGCAGATGTGATGGAGAAGATTATCAAGCGCGGCTCCCTGCCGGCATGACAACCGAATAGAATGGGGTTGCATGTTTTCCCGAACTACCTGCACTCTACTTCTGTTCGCCGCCTTCGCCCTGGCGGCCGATTCCAAACACCGTTTCACGGTCGGCGACCCTAAGCTGGAAGGCGAAATGAATGCCGGCGAAGGTCCCGCCTGGCGTCCGCCGGCGGACCTCTATTTCGTCGGCGGCAATCGCATCACCAAGCGGGATGCGCAGGGAAAGACGCAGGTCTTCCGGCAGCCCTCAGGCGGCGCCAACGGACTGCTGATTGATTCTCAGGGCCGCCTGATTGCCTGCGAAGCGCAGTCGCGCCAGGTGACCCGCACCGAAACCGATGGCACCATCACGGTGCTGGCGGACAACTATCAGGGCAAGAAATTCAACTCGCCGAACGATCTGACTATCGACCGGAAAGGCCGCATCTACTTCACCGACCCCCGCTATGGCCGCCGCGACACCATGGAGATCAAGGATGAAAAGGGCGACTTGGTGGAGGGCGTCTATCGGATTGATGCTCCCGGCAAGGTAACGCGCATTCTCACTCATGAGATCGAACGTCCCAATGGCATTCTGGTTTCGCCCGGCAACAAGCACCTCTTCGTTGCCGACAACAACAACAACAAAGCGGGCGGCGCTCGCAAGCTCTGGGAGTTCGAATTAAAAGCGGATGGAACGATTGTTCCGAACAGCCGCAAGTTGATTTTCGATTGGGGAACCGCTCGCGGCCCCGACGGATTCAAGATGGACACGGCCGGAAGGCTCTACGTTGCGGCCGGTCTCACCCGCAATAACCCTCCTTACGAGTTCAACGATAAGTACAAGGGCGGCATTTACATCCTGTCGCCGTCGGGCAAACTTCTGGAGTATGTTCCCATTCCGAAGGATGAAGTCACCAACTGCGCCTTCGGCGGCTCTGATCTGAAGACTCTGTTCGTCACTGCCGGCGGAACGCTATGGAGCTTGCGGGTCACGACGCCGGGGCGCATCACCGCGCCGTTGAAGGCAAACTAGGAGACCGCATGCAGGATAGAAGAGAATTCCTCCGCCTTGCTGCCGGCTCCGCCGCAGCCTCCGTACTTCACGCCGCTCCCGCGCGGAAGCCGAACTTTCTTGTCATTCTGGCTGACGACATGGGATTCTCGGATGCCCGTTGCTACGGAGGCGACATTGATACGCCCAACATCGACCGTCTGGCGGCGGGCGGGTTGCGGTTCACCCAGGCATATTCCACAGCCCGGTGCGGTCCCTCGCGGAGTTGCCTGTTGACTGGACAGTACGCGCAACAGACGGCCAGCGACGTCATGACTCCGGGCAATATCCCGAACTATGTGCGGTTCCTGCCGGAATACCTGCGGCCCTTGGGATATCGCAGTTATCACTCCGGCAAATGGCACATGAAGCATGTCACCGGCGAAGGAGGTGTGGGTTTTGACCACTCCTACACCATGCTGGATGAGCTGCGGTTCTTCAGCCAGAATCGCCATGAACTGGATGGCGTTGCGCTGCCTAAGACCGGGCCGGATTACTACAGCACCACAGCCATTGCCGATTATGGTGTGCGCTTTTTGAAGGAACATGCCAGCGAACATGCGGCTGATCCGTTCTTTCTGTACGCCGCGTTCCATTCCCCGCATTTTCCGTTACAGGCGCCGCAGGAGGACATTGATCACTACAAGGACCGGTTCAGTGAGGGCTGGGATACCGCCCGGGAACGAAAAGGGCAGCGCATGCGGCGGATGGGGTTAGTCAGCGGGTCTCTGGCGCCGCTCGAACCGGATATGTGGACTAAATGGAACACCCCGGACGCGGAATTAATCGCTAAAATCGGTCCGGGAGAAATCGCCCGCGCGGTCCCCTGGTCTACACTCACTCCGGAACAGAAGAAACTGCAGCGGACAAAGATGGCGATTCATGCCGCCATGATTACCCGCATGGACACGGAGATTGGAAAGCTTCTGAAGCAGGTGGAGGCGATGGGTGCCCTTGACGACACCGTCATCATCTTCCTTTCCGATAACGGCGCGAGTTCCGAGCAGCTGATTCGAGGGGATGGTCACGACTCCTCTGCGCCACTCGGCTCGGCCGCGACCCACCTTGGTCTCGGGCCTGGATGGGCGAGCTGCTCCAACGCGCCCTTTCGCCTGCATAAATCCTGGGTGAATGAGGGAGGTATCGCATCTCCGTTCATCGTGCATTGGCCGAAGGGAATCAAGGACCGGAATCAACTGCGCCACGATCCGTGCCACTTCATCGATTTTCTACCGACAATGGTGGATCTGGCCGGCGGGAAAGCAGTCGCGCCGGGCGGACCGGGCCTCGCTGGACGCAGTCTCGCCGCGGACTTCGCCAAAGATGGTTCGGTTCCACGAGAGTACTTGTATTTCAACCACAACAACAACCGCGCCATGCGTGTGGGCGATTGGAAGCTGATTGCGACGGGTGCCTCCGGACCCTGGGAGTTATACAATCTTGCCGCGGACCGCATCGAGCAAAAGGATCTCGCCGCCGCCCAGCCTGACAAGGTTGTCCAGCTTTCCGCCCGTTGGAAGCAGTGTGACGAAGAATTCGTGCGCGTGCGGGAACAGGCGCCTCCAAGCACGAAGCGCCTGATGCCGTCTGGGCGTTAGACGTCCACCCAGGCCCGAAGCTGCGAACTCTGCAGCGCCTTCTCCAGCTTTTCCATCCCCTGCATTCCCTCCAAGAAGGTTGGATACTCCACTTCGGCCGTCGGGTCTGCCACCTTCTTATAAAAGCGTTTGAAGACCTGCTTATGGGTATCGTCGTAACCTTCGCCGTGTCCGCCAGGGAGATCCGCGTAGGCGGCGGCTTTGGGCAGCAACAGTGACGGATCTTTCAGAATCACCTGGTTCGGCACGTTGCGGTGGCCAATCCATAGTTCATCCGGCCTCTCCTGATTCCAGCCCACGCCGCACTTGGTCCCGAAGATCTCAAAGGAGAACCGGTTCTTACACCCCGCGGACATCTGGCTGACGGTGAATGCTCCGCGGGCGCGGTCTCCCAGCCGCAATAGCACCGCTCCGAAATCCTCGGTGTCAATCGGCACCTCCTCATAATCGGCCGGAGTTAGCGTCTTTCCCGCAAACGTCTGGACAGCTACTTTGGGCCGCTTCCGGGTCTTGTGAAATGCCTGCAGTTCAGCGCACAGCGAGGTGATCTTCAGTCCCGTCAGATGCTGAATCATATCCATCCAGTGGGATCCGATATCGCCCATCGCCCGCAGCGCGCCGTTCGCCTTGGAATCGATCCGCCAGTTCCAGTCGGTGTCGTAGAGCAGCCAATCCTGCGAATAGGTGCCTTGCACGATCAGGACGTCGCCCAGTTCGCCGGCCTCGATCATGCGCCGGATCTGCTGCACCACAGGATAGTAGCGAAGGTTGTGGTTCACGCAGTTCGCCAGATTTTTGGCCGCGGCCAGATCTACCAGTTCCCGCGCTTCAGCAACCGACAGCGTCAGGGGCTTCTCGCACAGCACGGCCTTTCCTGCTTCAAGAGCGGCTTTCGCTACAGGGAAGTGGAGCGCGTTTGGTGTGCAGACGTGCACGGCATCGATTTCCGGATCTGCCAGCAGGGTCCGGTAGTCCCCTGTCGTTCGCGATAGCCCGATGCTTTCGCCGAATGCGGCGGCTTCGGCGTCGTTCGCCGCTGCAACCGCAACCAGATCCACGTTCGGCACCCGCCGGATGGCGTCAGAATGTGTCCGTCCCATAAATCCCGCGCCAATGACCGCAGTTTTAACTCTCCGCATAATCTCCTTTCCAGTTCTTCTTTTTGGTTCCTGCTTGCTCGATACACTTTATCGCAGTTACCTCTATACTGGTACTAAAGTCCGCTATGCGAGTAACGCTTAAAATCAACTACGCTTCGTCACTGCGCAAGGCCCACAGCTTCAACTGGCAGCTGGCGCGCGGAACTGCCGCGCTGTTGGGGCCGGCGTCCGTCATGGCGTTTGTTTTGGGCGGTTGGCGGCTCGGCGCGGACTTGAATCTGACCGGGCAGTTTGCCATCTCGCAGGGGATTTTTTCTCATTGGCAAGTCTGGTTCGCGGTTGGCGCCGCCATGCAGTTGGTCTCTACGGCCCTTACCCGATATGCCAGGCGGCACTACTCCGGCATCGACGGCGCGACTCTGTAGCTTCCCGAAACTATTCGACTGCTGCTGCATCTAAGCATTCAGTTAGGGTCGATAAAATGTTAGGAAGAATGATTCCCGCCGGTGCTCCCGGCTTAGTACAAGCCTTCAAGAGCAACACTCATGAAATGGCTCCGATGTTCCGCTACCTCTTGAAGCCGGTCGCGCTCTTGGCGTACGTCCTATCGGTCTGGAGGCTAGGCGCAGATCTCGGCTGGACAGGACAGTTCTTCATTTCTCACGGATTGTTGTCCCACTGGCAGGTCTGGCTCGCGTTCGCCATCGCGACTCAGCTTACCGCGCAGCAACTGGCGCCGAAAGCCGCGGAGCACGACGACATCATTCTTCGCTGAGAAATTCCGGTATCATCTGATACTCTGGAATTGACGATTTAACGTCGAGCATGGCTTACCGTACCAGATCCCGCAGAAGTGGCTTTTCCTACTCGGGATTCTTCTCCACGGGAGTGAAATGGCTGCTTATCAGCAACATCACTCTCTTCATCATTTACTACTTCGCTGTGATCGCCGGATATGGCGGGCTCTTCCAACCTTTTGGATTGGTTCCTCAGGATGTAGTTCACCACTTTGCCATCTGGCAATTCGTCACTTACTTATTCCTGCACGACCCGACGGGTTTCAGTCACATCCTTTTCAACATGCTGGCGTTGTGGATGTTCGGCAGCGACCTGGAGCAGTTGTGGGGCACCAGGCGGTTTCTGAACTACTATTTCCTTTGCGGAATCGGCGCAGGCCTGTGTGTGGTGATTGGGAATCTGCTGTTCAACGCCGATCACATGAATACCCGCACCATCGGCGCCTCCGGCGCAATCTACGGGCTGCTGCTCGCGTTCGGCATGATCTATCCGGATCGCGAGATCCTGATGAGCTTCCTGTTCCCCATCAAGGCGAAATATTTTGTGATGATCATGGGCGCCATTGCTTTCATGAGTTCCTTCGGTGGAAGCGGCAGCGGCGTCAGCAATGTGGCGCACCTGGGAGGCATGTTCTTCGGATACGTATACCTGAAGACCTACCGCCCGCGGCAGGGTTTTCTATCCTCACTGGGGTCCTGGTATCAGGACTATAAACTCCAGAGGGCAAAGCGTAAATTTCAGGTATACCTGAAGAAGCGCGGGTCGGGTAACGATCGCTGGGTGAACTAAACCAACTGCTATTGTTCCTGCCGGGAAACCTGCCCCAACCGCGACACGTCTGTCTTTTTGATATAGTTCGCTCAAGGCCAAGCAAAAATGAAAAAGCTCTCTATCGCACTTCTCCTCACCTTCGCGGGCGCATTTCTCAGCCTTCATCTCAGCGCGCAGCAAGGTCCGAATAAAGAAGGATCCGATACGGTCGCCCGGCCTCGTAAGAAAGATGGCCAGCCCGCCGAGGCGGAACTACCGAAGGTGCCCTCCAAATTCGGAAGGAAGGAAGACCGCCTGCCCGAAGGCCCCAGTTTCAAGAGCGACGTCACGGCCGTTACTGTCGATGTGGCCGTACTCGACAAGAACGGCAGGTTCATCCCCAATATCCCCCGCGGCAACTTCCGGATCCTCGAAGACAATGTTCCGCAAACCGTTAGCAACTTCAGCATTGGGGAGGCGCCTATGACCGTCTGCCTCGTCATCGAATTCAGCAACCGCTATCAAAGCTATTACACCGAAAGCTGGTATCAGACCCTGATGGCCGCTTACGGATTTGTGGAGACGCTGAAACCGGAAGACTTCGTCGCTATTGTTGCCTACGATCTGCGGCCCGAAACTCTGACTGATTTCACCACGAACCGCGCTCAAATTCAGGAAGCGATGCAGCGCCTGCGGATCGCCGCGTTCTCTGAGTCGAATCTGTTCGACGCTCTCACCGATACCGCCGACAGGATGTCAGAAATTGAAGGCCGTAAAGCCATCGTGCTGATTTCATCGGGAGTGGATACCTTTAGTAAGTTGACCTTCGATAAGACACGGAAAATCATCCAGACCGCTGGCGTCCCCATTTACTCCTTGGGGCTTATGCAAGCATTACGGGAGTATTATGACGCGCGCGGCGCAATGGGTTCTATTGAGCGCCTTGACTTCCTGCAAGCTGACAATCAGTTGCGGACCTTCTCAAAGGAATCCGGTGGACAGGCGTTCTTCCCGCGGTTCTACGGCGAGTTCCCCAATATCTTCCGCGCCATTCACGAAGCGCTGCGGAACCAGTATTCATTGGCGTATAACCCATCGAACACAGCGAAAGACGGCAAATACCGCCGCATCAAAGTGGAACTGGTGAACCCTGCAACCGGGGAACCGCTGCGGGTTCTCGATGAAAAGGGCAAGCCCATGAAATACACGGTCGTCGCAAAGGCGGGGTACAACGCCCCGCGTGCGGTGGAGTAGTTATGGTACTAAAGTCAAGCATTCGATTTGTCCACTTTTGTAGCTGATACAAATCCGTTGACACTTTGGTTACGGCTCTGTTACCTTCACGTGGTCAATGAAATTCTCGAACGCTCCTTCGACTGTTCCTCTCCTTAAAATATTGCTGATCGACGATAACCTTCGAGGCCTGAATGCAAGGAAAACTGTACTTGAAGAGCAGGGATATGCTACCGCTGTCGCAACCTCCGGGGAAGACGGCGTGGAGCAATTTGCGAGCGACCATTTTGATCTGGTGATCACCGATTATCAGATGCCGCGAATGAACGGAGCCGACGTGATCGCTAAGATTCAGGCTCATCGTCCTGGAACTCCTACGGTCCTCATCTCCGGGATGGTGGAAGCGCTTGGTCTGAGCGAACAAAATACCGGCGCCGACTTTGTACTCGCCAAGAGCAGCAACGAAGTCGCGCAGTTGATTCGCGCGGTCAATCGTTTGCTTCGAGCCAAGACACCGAAGAAACCAGTTCGTTCACAGGCTTCCGCATTGAAGGCGAAACGCAAGACCGTATAAGCTAGTCCATGAATAATGCGGCTTCATAGGACCACGGGCATTCTCACCGCCCTCGTGTGCACCTCCTTAACGGTGTGCCTCGCCTATGCAGCACTCCCGGCCAAGCCGGCCGCAAAACCTGCCGGAAAGCAACGGCCAGTCCCGGCAAGACCCTTGCCGGTGGTCCAGCGATGGATGAAGTCAATGACGCTGCGCGATCTGGTGGCGCAGTTGATTGTCATCACGTCGTACGGCGAAGCCCCTAGTTCGCGTTCCGCGGCCTATCGCGATTTCGTTCATCAGGTGAGGGATGTCAAAGTCGGCGGCATCATCGTGGTGAACCGCGTAGTCAACGGATCGGTGCGGAATGCCGAACCATTCGCGATGGCGTCATTCCTTAACAGGCTGCAGCGGTTTGCAAAGGTTCCGCTAATTGTGGGGGCGGACTTCGAGCGGGGCGCTTCCATGCGCGTATCGGGCACAACCAAATTCCCGCACATGATGGCGTATGGAGCGGCGCGGGACTTGGCGCTCACTCGATACCTCGGCGCCGCCACCGCCCGGGAAGCGCGTGCGCTTGGCGTGCAATGGGTCTTCGCGCCCGATGCGGACGTCAATAACAATCCCGACAACCCCATCATCAACATGCGATCCTTCGGCGAGAATCCGCAGGACGTGGCAGCTCAAGTGAAAGCATTCATCGAAGGGGCGCATGCCGGCGCGAATGAACGGGTCCTGGTGACGGTGAAGCATTTTCCCGGACACGGTGATACCAACGTTGACAGCCATGTGGGCATGCCATCTCTCACCGGCGACCGTGCACGGATGGATGCGCTGGAGCTGGTCCCCTTCCGTGCTGCGATCGCCAGCGGCGTAGACGCGGTGATGACCGGGCACATCGCCGTGCCTGCTATGGAGAAGCCCGAGATCCCGGCCACTATCTCGCCGGCGCTGCTTACGGGGCTGCTGCGCAATGACCTGAAGTTCAACGGTTTGATTGTGACCGATGCCATGGACATGCAGGGCCTCACGCGGCAGTTTCCTTCAGGCGAGTCCTCGGTCCGTGCGCTGGAGGCCGGAGCCGACGTGCTGCTGATGCCCTCCAATCCGGAAGAGGTGATTCGCGCCGTATTGAATGCGGTGCATGCAGGGCGCCTCTCTCGCAAGCGGATCGAAGACAGTGCAGCCAAGGTCCTGGCCGCGAAAGTACGGGTCGGCCTGGATAAGAACAAGCTCGTGAACTTGGAAGAGATCAGTGATGTAATTGAAGCGCCGGAAGCAGTCGAAAAGGCGCAGGAAACCGCGGATCGCGCAATAACTCTGGTGAAAAATACCGACGCCGCTTTACCTTTGAAAAATCCGGAAAAGGCCTGCTGGTACATCCTGACCGAAAGCCGCAGCGGCCAGCAGGGGCGTCGTCTGCAGGACGAGCTGTTGAAGCGATCCAGGGATACTCGATTTGCATTACTGGACGCCGTCGCGCCTGGCATTGAACTGGATTTGGCGGTTCAGAAGATGCAAGGCTGCGAAACGAACGTAGTAGCAGCCTTTGTTTCCTCCAGCGAATATCGGGGAAAGGCGCCAATGGCTGGAAGTTTCCCTTCGCTCATGACCACTCTGCTGGAGGCGAAGACTCCTTTGGTTCTGGTTGCGCTGGGAAGCCCGTACCTGCTACGCAGTTTCCCTGGTGTTGGCGCATATATGACGACTTACACGGTGGTGCCCCCAGCCGAGGCATCCGTTGTGAAAGCGCTGTATGGCGAAATGCCGATTACAGGGAAACTGCCCGTTTCCATTCCCGGTCTCGCTGCCTACGGCGATGGCATCGTCATTTCGAAGCGATGACCCACGTGCTCGTGCTGGCCGATGACCTGACTGGCGCATTAGAAGTGGGTGCGAAGTTCTCTGCTAAAGGGATTGCCAGCGTCATCACCACGGAAGCAGGTTCTCAAAGCAGTGAGCCGGTGGTCGTGATCGACACAGAAACCCGGCACATGCCGGCGAAGTCGGCTGCCTCTGAGGTTCACCGCGCATTGCAGCGTGCCAATACCCCGGGCCTGCGGTTGATCTACAAGAAGACGGACTCCACATTAAGGGGAAACATCGCAGCGGAAATCGAAGCTGTCGCGCAATTCTTTGGATCGAGGGTTGTCTACGCTCCGGCTTATCCGGCCATGGGCCGCACAGTTAGCGGAGGCCGGCTCTACGTGAACGGCGTCCCTCTCGAAATGACCAGCTTTGCGCACGATCCACTGAATCCCATCTCGGATAGCCTGGTTCCCACGGGCGCGTATTGTGAGGTAGAAGAGGATGTGTGCGCCGCCGCGCGACGCGTCCTGGAAATGCCGCCGCCCAGCCTGGCCGCAGGCACCGGCGCTTTGGCTGGGGAATTGGCCGAGCACATGGAAATCCCCCGTAACAAGACCGCGGTCCTCCCTGAAATCCGTTCGTGCCTGATTATGAATGGAAGCCTTCATGATGCATCCGCGCGCCAGATCGAAAAGTTTTCTGATCCGGATTGGACCGTGATGCAATGGACCCCCCAGGCTGGCCAGTCGCCCATCGACATTGCTGACGAAAACGGCCGAAGAATTCGGGAGATGCTGAATCACGAAAGCTTCCAGGCGGTCTTGGTCTGCGGGGGTGATACCGTGTATGGGATGCTCAAAGCAGTTGGATTTCCCCCCATCCGGCCCATCGGGGAAGTGGTTCCAGGGGTGCCGCTTTCGCGAGTGTGCCTAGATGGCCGTGAACTCTATCTCATCACGAAGGCCGGCGGCTTTGGCGAAATTGACATCCTGACCCGGATCAGAAAGAAGCTGAATGGATAACCACAAGATCTACGGCATCACAATGGGCGACTCCAGCGGGGTTGGTCCCGAGATTCTGCTGAAGGCGTACCGGCAGGAAGAAATTAAACACCGGTTCGTTGTCTTCGGCGATATCGCGGCGCTGGAATATTACAACCGCAAGCTCGGCTACGGAGTCAGAATCGGACCGGACGGAATGAACGTGATCGATCACGGAATTTTGACCCGCGAAGACATCACGCCTGGAGTGCTGAGCAAGAAGTCCGGGTTCGCGGCGCGGGAGTACGTAGTGACCGCAACCAATGCCGCGCTGGCGGGCAATATTGCGGCGATGGTGACGCTGCCGATGAACAAAGAGGCTACCCAGCTGTCCGATGCTGAGTTCGTGGGGCATACGGAACTGATCGGCGCGCTTTGCGGAGTCGCCGACGTGACCATCATGCTTGCATCAGATCAACTGATTGTGACGCATGTCAGCACACACATGTCGCTGCAGAATGCCATTCACGCGGTTAAGAAAGATCGCATCTGTACCATCCTTCGCTTGACCACCGAAGCTGTGAGCAAACTCAAGGCGAATCCCCGCATTGCCGTGGCTGGCCTGAATCCCCATGCTGGTGAGAACGGTCTCTTTGGTGACGAAGAGATCAATGAAATTCGTCCCGCGGTGGAGTGGGCGCAGGCGCAAGGGATGCCCGTGGAGGGCCCTTTCCCGCCCGATACGCTCTTCTACATGGCCGTTCGCAAGCAAAAATATGATGCGATCGTCTGCATGTATCACGACCAGGGACACGTGCCCCTGAAGCTGCTGGACTTTGAAGGCGGCGTAAACGTCGCCCTTGGATTGCCGATCATCCGCACTTCGGTTGACCACGGAACGGCGTTCGATATTGCGGGGCAGGGAACCGCCTCCACCGTGAGCCTGGTTCGCGCGCTCGACTTCGCGGCTAATATGCGCGGCCAGTGATCTTAAGATTCTTCGCGAGGCCCGAAGCTTCGTTCGCGACAATCTCTACCCGATCCGCATCGAACTTCATGGCGAACGTGTAGTGGTTGATGTTGGCGATAAAATTGAGGTCGAGCACAAAATCTTTTTCGGTAGTCCACACTCCCATCGCTCCCAGGGGAAGTTGCAGCAGCCCGTTGGGTGAGGTGCGGTAGACGCCGTCGAGTCCGACGGGAACAGTCAGATCAGTGCCCAACAGCGTCAGGTTTACTTCAGCCGGCCACAACAGGATCTTCTCCAGCCGCAGGGGATTCGGTTCCAGCTTGTAGCCGTGATACAGAAAGTTGACGCCCACAATGCCGGTGGGGCCAGGTTTGGGTGGCTGAGCCCCTTCCTTCGCTTTGGATTGCAATTGCCGGTATGCATCTGGATTCTTCGGAAGCGGCTTGTCCGACTTGATCGACTGAAAAATCAGCGGAGTGATCTTGCTGCCGTCATAGCCGCCACCGGTCATGACGATGACTGCGTCCTTTTCCGGCAGAACAATGATCTTCTGTCCGCCGCGTCCGTTTGCTTCGAACGATCGCGGCTGTTGCTGATTGTAGAGCCACCAACCATAGCCGTATTCGACGTTCGGCCGCGGGTCGGAGTGATGGGTAATCGACCGTTTGATCCAATCGGCGGAGAGGATTTGCTTGCCCTCCCATTGCCCGCCGTGCAGATAGAGATAGCCCAGCTTGGCAAAATCGCGCGGGTAGAAATGGCTGTTGCCCCATCCATGCGTGATGCCTTGCGGATCGCTGGGCCACACGATGTCCTTGATGCCGAGCGGATCGAAAAGGTACTTCCGTCCAAATTCCAATTCGCTGCTGTGCGTGGCCGCGGACACGATGGAGGACAGCAGATGAAACCCGGGACTGCAGTACCCGAATTTCACACCCGGATCGTACTTGACGGCCAGATGCTTCGCGTAGTCCACCCAGTGGGCCGACAGTTTCATCTCCGCCAGTTCCTGTTCGCCCGGCTTGAAACCGCACTCGAGCCCGGGAGTCATCGTCAATAGATTTTCTACCTTGATCTTACTGTTCGGGAATGCCGTCTGTGATGTTCTGATCAGACCTTTATCCACTGCGATGCCTACAATGGCGGAGGTGATGCTCTTGGTTACGGAGGCAGCATCGTGCACCGAACCAGGCGCGAAGGGATAGAAGTAGCTGTCGAGAACCACGTAGCCATGGCGGATCACAAGCAGACTATGGAGGCCGGCGGGCCGCTGTTCGATGGCCTGGGCGAGCGCTTGGGAGTCGATACCCTGCGTCTCAGGAAGCGCCTCACGCCAACCTTTGGTTGGCCAGTAGGTCTGACCCGTCGCGACAGCGCAAAGCGCCAAAGAGGCTACCAACGGCTTCATCGTCATTCTTTCGAAATCTCCCGCTTCCAAGCTTCCGCAGCAGTCATCATCTCATCCACAACTTTCGGATTTATGAGGCGTAGGTTGGTGGACTCTCCGGGGTCCTGCGCCAAATCAGAGAGGAACACCGCATCCTCACCGGTCAGTGGCTTCGCACCGTCGGGCGTTCCATCGGCGGCAAAACCCTTTACTACCAGTTTCCAATTCTCCTTGCGCATCGCGAGCTGGCCTTGCGAAGCCCAGAACAGAGGTGGTCTCGGTTTCACTGCTCCCCCTTTCAACACGGATAGCAGACTGACTCCGTCCAGAGGCTTTGCAGGCCTGGCGCCGGTTAGCTCAAGGATAGTTGGCAGCACATCGAAATGCGATCCGAGTTGCTCACTTACTTTTCCAGGCTGGATTACGCCGGGCCAACTCACAATGGCAGGAACGTGGATTCCCCCGTCGAAGGCGCTGAACTTGAAGCCGCGCCGGACGCCGTTGTCGCCGGCCGTCGCGGGCTTTCCGTCGAGGCCCGCGCGCGCTTCCCGTGTAGCGCCGTTGTCGGCGAGAAAGAACAGGAGAGTGTTCGATTCCAGCTGCAGTTCACGAAGGGTGCTGCGCACCGCGCCCACGCCATCATCCATCGCAGCCATCATCGCCGCGTAGGTTCGACGTTCCAAAGGTAACTGCGGGAATCGATTCACATATTCAGCCGGCGCATGCATTGGATAGTGTGGCGCGTTAAAAGTGAGGAACAGGAAGAAAGGCTGCGCTTGATGGTCGCGGATAAACTTCACCGCCTCGCTTGCCAGGCGCGTGGTGAGATATTCGCCATCGGCAAAGACCTCTGTCCCGTTGCGCCACAGATCATGGTAGTTGGGGCGCCGCGGCTCGCCCCAATAGAACCGGTGTGAGTAGTAATCGACACAGCCGGAGTGGAAACCGAAGAAGCTGTCAAAGCCATGTTGATTCGGCGAGGAGGCGTGCTGATCGCCGAGGTGCCATTTTCCTACCAGCCCCGTTGCGTAGCCTTGCCGGCGAAGCAGGGCGGCGATGGTGTGCTCCTCCAAGGGCAGATTCGGACCGTTGCTGGGAACTCCGGCCCGGATGGGATGGCGCCCGGTAAGCAGGCCCGCACGCGATGGCGCACACATGGGCGCGTTCGCATACCAGTTGGTGAAGTGCATACCAGACGCGGCCATGGCATCCAGATGGGGCGTCTTCAGATCCTTCGCTCCGAGGAAGCCAAGATCGCGGCTGCCTTGATCGTCCGAGAGAATGACGATGATGTTCGGGGGCCGCGCAGAGGAACGCTGGGCGAGGGCAGTAGCGGTAATTCCGCTGAGAAATTGTCTTCGATTGAATGACATTAGCAGGCGCTGGGTTACAATGGAGATCGGCACTCCGGCTGAGTGGCGAAACTGGCATACGCAACAGACTCAAAATCTGTCGTCCTTCACTGGGCATGTGGGTTCGACCCCCACCTCAGCCACCAAATAACGCAGGACTTACAAGAAAAGGCCAACCCGAAAGAAAGTGGCCTTTTTCAATTTACTGTAGCTTATCTGTAGCTTGTCTCTCGGCTTCCAATTTCTGCTTTTGAAACCAATCGTCCATTAGTGTTCGGTGACTCTCGCACGTCTTCTTCAACCAATATGTTATACCTCCGTTCCATGCTGTCGGTCTTCTGTCCACGGACGGGGAGTTGTTGATCTCTGTCTATGATGTTGACCTACCAGTTTATCGGAATTGCGGCGATGGCGATACTGAATACTA
>JBDUEM010000084.1:0-26920 GCA_040002435.1 Bryobacteraceae bacterium | reverse complement strand
CGCGGGGATCGCGCATGAACTTCGGGCTGTGGAGAACCTTAATGGTCTCCTGGGCCGCCAGGCCGGGTGCGATGAGCTTTCGGCCGCCGGAGAAGCCGAGCATGAGGTGAGGCTCGATGAATCCGAGGGTGATGTGCAGGTCGGCGGCGATGAAGCGCTCGTCGATGTAAACCGGTGTACCGGATTGGGTAGTGCCGAGGGAGCGATGTTCGGAGAGTTCACGGGCGTTATGGTTGACCACACGGTAGGCATTGGCGATGTCAGGCCCGAGGATTTCCTGTATCTCCGAATCGGTCGCGGGGCGGTGAAGGCCCGTGGCTATCAGGATGGTGACCGCGTCTTTGGCGATGCCGGCGCGGTGGAGGCGTTCGAGAATGGGCGGCAGGACCTGGCGGTTCGGCGCAGGCCGTGTGATGTCGCAGACGGAGATGGCGGCCGAACGTCTCCCTTTGGCCATTTCCGACAGCGGGGGGCCGGCAGTGGGGGCATCCAGGGCAGCCTCAAGCGAGGCGGCGGCGTCGGGGAGAGGCTCCGCCGAGCGGGCCTCCAGAATCTGGTAGTTGAAGTTGGCGGGCAGATCCAGGGGGATACCGGTCTTTCCGTAGGCGAAATCCATTCTCATACGGCTAAACGTATCACAGTGGAAAGACGTCTTAGTAAGTGGTGATGGAATTGCAAGACAAGAATCAGGGGAGCTTCAAATTCTTATGGTGGTCTCAGTCTTCGTTCTCGGTTTTATCATTTTCGGGCTGTTTTTGTCGATGATCGCCTCGTCGCCCAAACCGGATTGACTTTGGTTGTAGTCCATTTGTGCCACACCTCCGTGGAATAACTTCACACATTCACCCTAAAATGGCTAAATGCGATTGCGGTGGTTTGGGTTCTTTCTCTGCTCTTCCCTCCTGTTCGGCCAGTTTGACATTGTAATCAGCGGCGGCAAGATTGTCGACGGTACCGGCGGCGGCTGGTTCTACGCCGATGTGGGTGTTACCGGTGACCGCATCGCCGCGATCGGGAACCTCTCTACTTCTACGGCACAGACCCGGATCGATGCCAAAGGTCTGGTTGTCTCGCCGGGCTTCATCGACATTCACAGCCATGCCCGGCGCGGCATCACGCTGGTTCCGTCAGCCGAGAATCTGATCCGGCAGGGCGTCACGATGGTGCTGGAAGGCAATGACGGCGACTCGCCGCTGCCCATCGGCGCCTTTCTGGACAAGCTGGCGAGGACGCCGATCGGGATCAATTTCGGTACGTTTGCAGGGCAGGGAAGCATTCGTTCCAGCGTCATGGGCCTGGTGAACCGGCCGGCCACCCCGGCAGAACTGGATAAGATGCGCGGCCTGATGAAGCAGGCAATGCTCGACGGCGCGTTTGGTCTCTCGACAGGGCTCTTTTATGTGCCCGGGAACTTCACACCTCCGGATGAAGTGATTGACGTGGCGAGGGTCGCCGGGCAATACGGCGGAATGCATATCTCCCATATGCGCGACGAGGCGGCGAACATTCTGGACGCCGTGAAGGAGACGATACGGATCGGCGAAGTAGCCGGGATGCCGACTCAGGTGAGCCACCACAAAATTATCGGGCGGGCGAACTGGGGACTTAGCAAAGAAACTTTGAAGCTGGTGGAGGAAGCGAGAGCGCGCGGCGTTGACGTCACCGTGGATCAGTATCCTTATACAGCTTCGAGCACCGGGACCGCGGCGCTATTCCCGCAATGGTCGCTGGAGGGTGGCAGCAAGGCGCTGGTGGAGCGGATGGACGCCGCGGAGCAGAGGAAGCAGATCAAGGCCGTCATCGCTTCAAAGATTCTGAACGATCGAGGAGGCGGGGACGCGAAGAATGTCGTCTTGGCCAGTTGCCCTTTCGATAAGACTCTGGCGGGGAAGAGCCTGGCCGATCTGGCGATTGCGAAGGGCCTGCCGCCGACGCCGGAGAACGCCGCGGATATTGCCATGGACTTGCAAAGGAAGGGCGGATGTTCGGCTGTGTATCACGCAATCGATGAGGCGGATGTGGAACGGATCATGCGCTATCCCTTCACCATGATTGCCTCGGACGGCGGCGTGCAGGTGTTCGGGGAGGCTGCGCCGCACCCGCGGAGCTATGGCACTTTCGCCCGGGTGCTTGGCGTTTACGTGCGGGAGCGGCACGTACTGACGATGGAAGATGCGGTGCGCCGGATGACGTCGCTCCCGGCGGGACGCTTGAAGCTCTTTGACCGCGGGCTGATCCGGCCCGGGATGAAGGCCGATATCGTGGTGTTCGATCCTGCGACGGTGAAGGACAAGTCGGTATTTGAGAAGCCGCACCAGTATGCCGAAGGTGTGCGGGATGTCCTTGTCAATGGGAAGCCTGTGCTTGCAGAGGGCAAGATGACGGGCACGCTCAGCGGAGCCGTTCTGCGTGGTCCCGGCTATTCGCGCTGAACGCTACCGGATAGAGATCCGGACCGGGTTCGCCTTCTGGCCATCGACCGTTAGAATCACATCTACTTCGCCCTTGCCGCGTAGCGGCTGGTCCAACTGAATGTTCAATTGATCGAGGCCTGGATAGTCTGGCTGCGGACCCGCGTAGAGCACGGGCACACTGACGCCGCCTACGGTGACGGTTACCTTGTCGAGGGAACTTCGATTGCGAAATCCTGTTCCATAGGCCGACAGGTAGACGGGTGTCGTGGAAGACACATCAATGGGAGAAGGCATGCAGTCGCCGCCGGAGGCATTACAGGAGAACACGGAAATGTTTCGGAAGACGTTCACGCCTGAGACCTGCTGGACCGCCGTGGCGGCCGCTACTCCTGTTCCGTTCTTATTGGCGGTGTAGAGACCGGGGGCAACATTCGCCACAGTAATGCTGCCTATAGACAGGTTGAACCATTGTGCTCCGAGGCTGACCGTGGCTTGGCCGGGAGCGGTACCGGACGGCACCTGATAGTTGATTTGCCCTGGCGAGACGAACAGCAGAGGGGCGACACGCTCCACTCCCGCCGAATCCTTCACGATCACTGCCACTCCACCGAGATTCTGCGGCAGCGGCAGGGATGAAGCCGCCGCCGTCTCTGTTGTGAAGTTGCTTCCGAAAGCGGAGGCAAGCGATTCAGGCGCTACGGTGGAGTAGCCGCTTGCCGTGGAGATACCGGCAGCGTCGCTGCTAAGGCGGTAGATGGCTCCCGCAGTGTCGTCAGAGATGAGCAGGCTGCCATTCGGATCGACAGCGATGCCGACGGGCCGTCCCCAGGCTTGTTGCGTGGTTTCGTCGAGCCAACCGGATACGAGATCGGTTTGCGCGTTTGCTGTATCGAAGGGAAAGTAGATCACCTTATATCCGGTCTTCCGGGATCGGTCCCACGAGCCATGGAGTGCAATGGCGGCGCCACCGCGGTAGAACTTCATTCCCAGAGGCGCCGAGTGAGCCTGGATGCCCTTCGTGACGGTGTCCATTGCGCTGCAATCGACATGGCCGTCCCGGTTCAATTCATAATCCCTGTCGTACGGCATACGATCGAAGCCGCTCGCGGTGGATGGGTTCGGATTGCAGAAAGGCCAGCCGTAGTTGCCCCCGTCGTGGACTGAGGTGAACAACTCGGCGGGATGATCGTCCACATAGCTCTGCAGCACCTTGCCGTAGTTCCCCGTTGCATCCTGGACAGGGTAGAAGATGTCGTCGCGGTTGTTCACAGCTACCCAGAGTTGATTGGTGCCGGGTTGGATATCCAGGCCTTCGGCATTTCGCAGGCCACGGGCGAACAGGCGGCGTCCGGTGCCGTCCGCGTTGTACTGATAGACGGCTCCGCGAACGGGATCGCTTACGGTGTCTTCGGAGCAGGCGTTGCAGGTGGAGCCGATGGAGACGTAGAGCTTGTGGTTGGCGTCGAGCGCGATGTTCTTCAGTTCATGACCGTAGGAGCCGCGGAGTTCGGGCAGGCTGCTGTCGGGCAGGTTCTTCACCACGATTTCACGGTCATGCGACGCCGTGTCCCCGGCGCGGTAGAGGAAGCGGTTGATCTGGTTGGCTTCGCTGATGTAGACGTAGCTTGTTCCGTCGATGGTGTGGAAGACGATGTCATGCGGGCGTTTCAAACCGCTGGCATAGGTGAACTGAGTTGGCGCGCCGCCGGCGGGGTCGGGACGGAGCAGCGTAACCCGGCCGGTGCCGGGATTGGAGACGAGAATGTCCCCGTTTGGTGCGGCGGCCAGGAAACGGGCACCAGATACAGAGGCGACCAGCGAGACGCGGTAACCGGGCGGAACCGTGAGGAAGCGGTCCTGGGCAAAGGTGCCTCTCTTGAGAGCAGAGGGGACTTCGACTTTCACTGAGACGTTTTGAGCGGAGAGCGCTCCAAGAGAGAGCAAAGCGAGTAGGGTGTAGCGCATTACGTTCGTCTCCTCCCATATTGTCTCCCAGGAGTTTGCGGAGATGGGTTTGTTTGTGCAAATTCGGGGCTTATTTTGTTCGACGCCCTATTTAAATCAATGACTTATAAAATTCTGCGAAACAAAGCCAATTTAGGGAAATTGGGTTCGTTCGTGCGATTCCCGATTCCGGTTGGCCCCCTTTTCGAAACAGAGCCAACCGATGGTGTTGGGTTTGTTCGTGTAAAGCGTGCACAAAGTGCTATTCAATTTTCAAAGACCGGATGGGATGTACCTTCTTTTCCGTCTCTAAGGATGACTGGAGCTTTGGGTAGTGAGAATCCCGTTTTTAGTAAGTGTTTTCCGTTTGTTGGGTATAGCGGGTAAGAATAGTTGTGAACGGAAATCACGGCAGTTTCTGTCGCAAGCGTGCTGTGGCCGTCGCGCCATGGCGGCCCCGATTCCCGCAAATTGTGACATACTGAGCGGCTATGTGCCGAACCTGGTTAGTGCTTGTACTATTAGCAATCTCGTTTAGGCTTTGCTGGTCCAAACCGGGCGTCCAGCTTGTATCCGCGCTGCCGTCGCCTCAGATGGTCGGAGCCATGATTGGGCTTGAGGCCAGACCCACCGTGGATGGCGATCCAGAAAAGCAGATGCGGTTTCTGCAATACCGGTTCAGTGTCAGTGTGGACGGGACTCCCTTTCGCCTGCTGAGCGACTTCAACGGCGGCTCCGTGTTCGTGTGGCGCCCCGACCTGTACGAACATGAGGCGCGCGTCAAAGTGACTATGCGGAACACCTCGACGAAGGAGAGCCTCGACAGCGAACTTTCATTCCGCATTCTTCCGCGGGCGACTGCCGGGAACCCAGCCGTATCACCGACATCTGTGCCGCTGGTTGCTCTTTTTAGCGCGCCGCCCTGCCCACAGGGCAGCGACGTTCGCGTTGCGTTTCATCGGACCGGTGATTCGTCCCACGTCATGCGGACGAGCTCGGAGCCATGCCGCGGCACCCGAACCAACAATGTATACATCGCGGGAATGCGGGCCGACACCACTTACGACATGCGTGCTGAAGTGATGACGAATTCGTCGCCGCAGGCCGGCCCATCCGTTTCGTTTCACACCGGCCTTACAGACGGTGCATCTACGCCGTCCAAAGTCCTCGTTCCTGCCGGTGAAAAATCGAGTTCCAAGGAACAGCTTCTTGTGTTCACCGCCGATCGTCCGACCGCCACTGATCTCGAAGGCAACATCGTCTGGTACGTCCCCACACGTGACCAGTCACTGGTACGGATGTTGCCCGGCGGACGGTTCCTGACACTGAGCCCCGGTGGCAGTTCTCGCACCGGCCGCGTGCAGACGCTGACGGAAATCGATCTTGCCGGCAGCATCGTCCGCCAGACCAACATGGCAATTGTTGCGGAACAGATGGAAAAGCGCATGGGCATCAAATCCATCTGCAAACGGAATGGCGGCGTGTGCATCGCAGGATTCCACCATGACGCCATTCGCCTGAAGAACGGCCACACGATCGCGATCGGCTCGCTCGAACGCATGATTCCGGAAGGTGGGCAGGGATCGGAGGATCCGGTGGATATCATGGGCACCTTGTTGATCGACTTGGATGAGGAGTTCCAGGTCACCTGGGTTTGGAACGCATTCGACCATCTCGACATTTCGCGAAAAGGCCTTGGCGACGAGAAATGCCGCGGGACGTCGGGCGGCCTGGCCTGCGCCCCGGTGTACCTGGGCGATGCCGCCAACGACTGGCTGCACGCGAACGCAGTTTCGTACAGCGAGAAGGATGGCAATCTCCTTGTGTCTCTTCCCGAGCAGGACTGGGTGATCAAAGTGGATTACCAGGACGGCAAAGGCTCGGGCAAAGTTCTCTGGCGTCTGGGCGAGGGTGGCGATCTGAAATCCGACACCAACGACAAGCTCGCCTGGTTCTCGTATCAACACGATGTTGCCTTCGAGCCGGCAGGCTCAGACACGCTCGTCCTATTCGACAACGGGCACCGGAGGCAGAAGAAAGACGAGAAGAAAGACGACAAGGAGGAGAAGAAGGACGACAAGGACGCGAAGGCCGACAAGGATAAGAACTGGAAGCCACCGGAGGAAGCGCACAGCCGCGGTCAAGTGTGGAAGATCGACGAAGCGGCTCGGAAAGCGACGCTGATGGTAAACGTCGATATGGGAGGTTACGCGCCCTTTATGGGGTCGGCGCAGCGGCTGTCGAACGGCAACTTCCACTTCACCGCGAGTACGGTTCGAAACAATGCGTCCAGAAATGCCCACTCGGTAGAAACGACCCCCGACGGCAAAATCGTTTACACACTGGAGACTGTACCCACTTATCGGAGCAACCGTGTCGCGGATCTGTATACGCCGCCGAGGTAGGCCACCGGCCGGCTTGCATGGCCAGTAGGGTCTCAATCGCGGAACAGCTATTTGTAAGCATCAGCTTTCCGGGTATTTGTTATCGATCAGCTGAAAAGACCTGCCCAACATTGAGGCTCGAGTTCCAGATCCCCGGCCTTTTTACTTCGACCTCCGGTTGAAGAGGATAAAAGAAGGCGCATCACTCCTGGCGGCAACTATGTCGAGCCGCCGGTCTCCATCGAGGTCGCCGCCGGCCATCCCATAAAATTGTTCCCTTGCCATCGCCGAACGGATGCCCGTCGAACTTTCTGCCTGTTCCATCGTTGTAATAAATTATGCCAGGGGCACCGACGTAGCTCACCCTGAGATCCGGGTGGCCGTCTCCATTACAATTCGCGGATATCATCGAGTACGGCATGCGTTCTTCGTCTCTCCCTGTCGGTTCCAGCGTGTCCGGTTTCTGGAACTGAATGCCGGACCCGAAATTGCCTTTCCATCATTGAAGTAGACAAAGCAGCCGAGCCTCTGCGGACATGCGGCGATGTCGGGATGACCGTCACCATTGAGATCGGCCACAGCAATTGCGCGGATGGATGCGTTAACCCCGGCGCATCCGCAAATAAAAACGGCGGAGGTTAAGGCCTCCGCCGTTTTCCGTTCACAGGATCTTTATTAAGTATGGATTATGCCGAAAAACTCTTCAACCCCTGCGTCCGGAACTCGTACTGCTGGATCTCGATTGCCGCGCGGCCCTGTTCCAGTCGCGCCACTCTGCCTCTGGCTACTAGTTTCAACTGGCACTTGTTGTCTAATTGTGCTGGCCAGCTGATGGAAAGTTCTAACCTTTTCCCCGGAAGGAGAATTTGGTCAGTAGTAAATAGGACACCGTTACTGCTGATATTGATCGTCTTGCCGGTGCCTTCTTCTTGACTGGTGCGCTTGCTCAGCACCTTGTAACGAACTTCTCTCTCGATGGGGAAGCGATCTGAACTCCGTCTCTCAACCGAGCCATTCATTCGAGTTACAGATGCCGTCTGCAGGAACACGTTGTCTCCTCCTTCAACAGCATGCGATGAATCGGAGTTGAGAACAATAGAAAAGAAGCTTTAGAAGCGGGTAGTACTATCGTACGTTCTTAGTCCAATCTTAGAGATTTTCTCAGTAATTTAATCTCAGCAATTCGCTCTGCGAACCTGATTTCCGTCCCGCGTTGCAGCGGGTGATAGAACTCACGGCCGGAAAGGGAAGGCGGCAAACAGTCCATATCCGGCACAGCGTCTTTGAATTCGTGGGCGTGCTGGTAGCCCTTTCCGTATCCCCAATCCTTCATGGCGCGCGTGGGAGCATTGCGCAAATGCAGCGGTACAGGTTCGGCCACGCCGTTTTGAATCTCTGCCAGAACCTCATTCAGGGCCTTATACGCCGCGTCTGACTTCGGGGTGACGGAAAGATAGATCGCCAGCTGCCCCAGTGCCTGGTCACCTTCCGGAATGCCGAGGAAGTGCACGCACTGCATGGTGGCCACGGCATGCTCCAGCGCTCGCGGATCAGCCAGGCCGATGTCCTCAATGGCCATGCGCATCAGCCTCCGCGCGATGTACATGCGGTCCTCACCGCCTTCCAGCATTCGTCCAAGCCAATAGAGCGCCGCATCAGGATCGCTGGAACGCACCGACTTGTGCAGGGCCGAGATCAGATTGTAGTGCTCTTCACCGGATTTATCGTAAAGCGACGTCTTGCGCTGCAACACGTCGGAGATAATCTCCGGCGTAATTTCGCCCCCCGTTCCGGCCGCCAGTGCCGCCAGTTCCAGCATGTTGTAGCAGGCGCGCCCGTCGCCGTTGGAGTAGACGGCTATCTGTTCCAGCATTTCCTCGGAGACCGTCAGATGCTGATCGCCTAATCCATGCTCTCGATCCACGACGGCCCGGCGCAGCATGGCAACCAGGTCCGGCACGCTGAGCGCGGACAGGGCATAGACTTTAGACCGCGACAGGAGAGCGGAAATCACTTCAAAGGAGGGATTTTCCGTAGTCGCGCCGATGAGAGTAATATCACCCTTCTCGACATAAGGTAAGAATGCATCCTGCTGCGCCTTATTAAATCGATGAATTTCGTCGACGAAAACCACGGTGCGCCGTCCGGAACGGCGGTTTCGTTCGGCATCGGCCATTACGGTTTTGATTTCCTTAACGCCGCTTAATACTGCGCTGAACGGAATGAAGTCGCACTTGGTGATTTTTGCTATCAGGCGCGCCAAGGTCGTTTTTCCCACTCCGGGAGGGCCCCAGAGGATCATGGAGCTGAGTTCGTCCCGTTCAATCTGCCGCCGCAGCGGTTTGCCCGGCCCGAGAATGTGTTGCTGTCCGGCGTAGTCTTCCAGGCGCTCCGGGCGCATGCGCGCCGCCAGGGGACGGCCCCGGTCGACAGGTGCTTCCGGCGCCGCGGCTGCCAGGGGATTGTCTTCAAATAAGCTCATGCAGGTAATTGACGCTGCCGGCTGGCCTCATAGAGCAGAATTCCTGCGGCCATAGCGGCATTCAGGGATTCTACTTTCGCTGTCGGGATCCGCAGGTCTTCGGCAATCGAGCGCAACCTGGTGCTGACGCCCCGGCCTTCACTGCCGATCACCAGGGCGCAACGGCGTCTCAGGTCAATCTCCGTCAGCGACCGCAAGCCCTCGGGCATGGCCGCGTAGACGTCGATTCGCTTCTGTTCCAAAGTGGCGCAGGCGATGCTCTCATCAAAAGACGTGACCATCGGCAGGCGAAAGACGGAACCGGCCGAGGCGCGAATGGCTTTCGGGTTGTAGGGGCTTACCGATCCCCGCAGGAACAGCACTCCCGTCGCGCCAAAGGCTTCCGCTGCGCGCAGAATCGCGCCGGCATTACCCGGATCCTGCAATCCGTCGATAATCACCACCAGTGACTGACCACGGAAGACGTGGTCGATCTCCCAGGCCGGCGGGCGGACCAGCGCCATCACGCCCTGGCTGGATTCGGTGGCCGAGATTTCCGCGAAGAGCTCGTCGGGAACGCGCACCAGATTAATCTCCCGCAGGCCCTTGACGTGGGCCTCCACCGTACTCCGGACGGATTCGGCCGTAATCACTGTGTGAATGAAGCAATCGCTCCGCAGCGCTTCTTCGAGAAGGTGAAAAGTCTCGGCAATACAGAACCCTTCGGTAGTGAGCGAGCCGCGGGCAATGGCGCGGCGAACGTCTTTCAAAAGCGGATTCTTGTTGCTGGTAAGTTGGCCGGTTTTCATTCTGGTGGCGGGGGCGTCGTAGACTGATTAGGATCAATTGTAGAAGATCCCTTCGCAATATGCGACGAAATCTGTTTCGGCTCCTGGCCCTATTATCGGTGTTGGTGATGGTGTACCTGTTCTATATCGGAGAACAGATCTACCGGCAATCCAACGTCGATGAGGCGCAGCAGGCCGATGTGATCCTCGTCCTCGGCGCAGCCGAATACCGTGGCAAGCCCTCTCCGGTGCTGAAGGCGCGGCTGGACCACGCATTGTGGCTCTATTACCAGAAGATGGCCCCGCGCATTCTCACCACTGGCGGCGCCGGCGGCGATCCCATCTTCACCGAGGGCGAGGTGTCACGCGCCTACCTGGTGGAGCGCGGGATACCGTCGGAGGCGATTCTTGTAGAGTCCCAGGGCGCCAGTACGGTATACAGCACGGTGGTGGCGGCGGAAATGATGCGCCGCATGGGTTTGAAATCGTGCATCGTGGTGAGCGACGGCTATCACATTTTCCGCGTCAAGAAGATGCTGGAGTTCCGCGGGCTAAGCGTATACGGCTCGCCCCGTCCCTCCGTACCGAAAGGAACGTGGCGCGAGGAGTGGCTGTTTGTTCGTCAGTCCGTTGGCTACGTGCTCTGGCAGATTGGGATTAGCATCTGAAGCAAGTGGCAAGCCCGCCCCATCGGGACCTAATTGTCCAAAGTCGCTAGAATCGTCTGCAAATCCTTTGCCTGAATGAAGCGGATATCCACGGTGGAGCGATTACCGGCCGATAATTCTACCTTCTCGCATCGGCCCTGCATCGCCTCCATCGCCTCGCGATGCTGCATCAGCGAAAAGGGATCGGCACCGACAGCGCACAGGAGATATTTGCCGGGCTGCACGGTGGGATTGGAAAACTTCCCCTGAGCATCGATCACCAGCGGCTGCCCCGTAGCGCCGAAGGCGGGACCATCCTGTACCCGCCACAGGATCGCGAAGTTCTGCCCTGGCTCGGAAGGCAGCCCGCTCACCGTGCCTTCCAATTGTGCCCAAGACGTGGAGACCACAATCTTGACCGGTCCCGTCGCTCCCGCGGGAATGTCGAGCAATGTGGATTCCGATTCCCGATTGTCCAGCGTAACGGATTTGACGTAGCCTGCAACGCCCTCAAGCCGCAGCGACCAGAGGCCGGGAAGCACTCCATTCAACAAAAAAGTTCCATCCTTCTGCACCGGTGAATTGGGCGGAGGTCCTCCAAAGAATCGCTGCACGGGCATTAGAGTGATGCGGAGTGTTTCTGCGCCGGCATCCGCATCTCCCTCCCGCGCAAGGATTCCCTTCAAGGTCATCGACGGCGTAAGCATCACGCCAATCGGATCCGGAGGGGCCGCCGTCACTTCTATGGCAACGGTGGCGGAATATCCCTGGCTCTCGCCAAAGCTGCCTGCGATGAGGTTGTAGGAGCCGGGCATGACGTGTTCGAACCGAAACTCGCCAGTCTGCCTGTCGATGCGGGCGCCGATGGTTCCCGCGCCTCGCTCCATGGGATCCCGCGGTTCCAGCATGATCTGCACATTTCCACTCGCCGCTCCTGGCTCCGCGGAAGCGACCTTGCCGCGGACCGTAACGCCGCCCCCGGGGGAAAGGCTGAGATCGATTCCGGAGGTGACAGCACCTCCGGTGACCGCCACCTTCGCCGCGGCCTGTACATCCGGAGTACCCGGATAGTATTGCGGCGCATACGACAGCGTCGGCACCTCGACACCGGAGTTCCTGCGGATAAAAGCGTGCGGCAGCGGAATGGTCTGGCGGCATCTGGCCAGGACAAAATATTTCCCCGGCGCGAGGTTGGCGATCCGGTACTCTCCTTTCCCATCCGTGTTTCCGCCGCCCCGCATTCCCAGCGTTCGCACGCCCTGGTTGAAGTCGGGCTGCATGGCGGTGACATTGCAGTTGGAAAGCGGTTGCCCTTCCTCGTCTGTGAGGTGTCCGGAAATGGTCGCTGGCGGCATCAGGTTCAGAACTACGCCGGATTTCTGCTCGTCCCCCGCCAGGATGACCCTGGAACGCATCATGGAATCCAGCCGTGGGCGCTGCGGCCCCAGATGTTCATTCTGTACCTGGAGAACATAGGCGCCGGCCGGCAGGGCGCGAAAAGCGAAATGGCCGGCGTCATCCGTCACGGCGTTCAAGTCAACGGTTCCCCGCAGGGAGACTCGCGTCCGCTTGATGGGCTCCTTCGTTACCTCGTTCACCACGTTCCCGCTAATGGCGCCGTTGCCCGTGGGCTGCGGTTGCGGCTGGCCCTGCGTCATACGCTGCGCAGGCATGTTTGTCACCTGGGCGGTGCCCGAACAGGACGCGAATGCGAGGACAACGAGTGCCAGTCTCATTGGTTCGTGCCGGGGCGGGGAAGCAAAGTGAGGTCCTGCGTCGCCGCCTCACCGTCCTTGAGCTCGACTAACAGAGACGTGGCTTCCCGCGGTTTCAACAGATCTAGATCGTGCACGTAGGCCATATCGAAATCCTCCATCACATACAGCCGGTACTTTCCGGGAAACAGTCCCTTTATCTCGTAATGGCCTTTTTCGTCCGGCGACGCAAAGCGGTAAAAGCTGGTCACGCCCCGGTATTTTCCTTCCGGCGCCACGAGCACCGTCGCTCTGGCGGACTCGCCCGCACCTTTCACTTCACCCTGGAGAGTCGCAGCCTGCGTACTGATCACCACGTGCAGCGGCGTGTTTGTCTTGCTGCTAATCAACATATCGTCCACCAGCACGTCCTGCGCGCCCAGGTGTATCGACTTCAGATAGCCGCCGCGGGGAATGGGACCGGCGTTGACGTCCCAGACTCCGGGCAGGACATTGCGCAGAAGGAAGGTGCCGTCTTTATTGACAGAAGCGCGCACCGGGCGGTCGCTCTGTTGCATGCGCGGATCGCCCGGACTCAGGGACACGAATTCCACAATGTGCCCGGCTGCATCCGGGCCCTCCACCTTGACGCTGCCCGCCAGATCCACTGCGGGTTCCAGCGCCAGCGCGAGGCTCGCCTCCGACTGCGCTCTTAAATCCACTTCCTGGTTCGCGCTGTATTCTCTGCCGTCGATGGAGGTCCGCGCCATCACCTTGTATCGGTCCTGCCGCAGATTTTGTACATGAAATGTGAATTCCGGCGGCGCCGCTTGCGTACCCATCATGGATCGCGATCCGAACTCCGCGCCCAGGAACAGCACTCTTACCGGCCCCGATGGAGCGACGCCCTGTGGGAATGCCACCTTCCCCTGCACCGTGGCTGGGCTTGCGGGCGGCGGCAGCCGGAAGCTGATTTGTTCCACGTCCCGGCCCGGTTCAACGCTGATGAGCGCAGCGGATTCCGCACTGGCGGATCCAGGATAATACAGGGCGCCATACATCCGCGGCTCCTGCGGCTGGCCGGCGCTTACCTCCGGCTGGGCTTTCACAATGGACTGCGGGGTCTGCGCCATCACGGCGTACTTACCGGGAACCACGTTCGGAATCCGGTAGCGGCCGTCGCTGTCGGTCATCGCGCCAGAAGTAGGGAAGAGCATTCTCTTTCGCTTCTGATAACCGGCAGTCATCAGCTGGATCTCGACGCCTGGAAGTGGGTCGCCGCCTTCGTCGAGTACCGTGCCTTCCACGGCGCTAAAGGGCGCTAAGCGCAAATTGACATTGGGTCGATTTTCCCCGGCGGTAAGAACGAGGATGACGGGTGGGCGATTCCTGCTTTCCGCTCCGAACGCCGCGGCTTGGAACCCATCTTTGCCCGCAAACAACTGGTAGCGGCCCGCGGGAAGGAAGCTGAAGGAGTACCGGCCGGCCCCGTCGGTCCAGGCTACCGCATCCTGCGGCGTGGTCTCCAGCGTGGAAAGGGTGACGACGGCGCGACGGATAGGGGCATTGGTGGCCCGGTTCACTACAACCCCGGACAGAGAGCCAGTGGTTGGCGATTGGCCATATAAGCCAGCCGAGAGCGCCAGCAGAAGCCACGCGAGGTTTTGAGGTTTGCGGCACAAAAGCATATGCATTAGACACCGCTCAACGCTAGGTCGATTTTATCGCAGGTGGAGCAAGGGATAATATCCACAAGTTGAAAATGACGGACGTTCTTCGCGATCTACGATTCGGCGCCCGCATGTTGGCCGCCAGTCCAGTATTCACAGCGATGGCTGCTTAGCATGCAGCAGCAACAGTGCAGCCGGCATTCTCAGGCGGCAATGTCCGACAATGGCTCTTGGCCCACCTCTCATCATGCCCCGCCTGCTAATCGCCTTGTATCTCCTAACGCAGGTGCAAGGCCAGTCCGCGCTTCGCCTTTACCCCGTGGACGACACCGCGCGGGATCCATCCTTTCGCGGCTTCGTCAAAAAGCTCCGGTCCGCCGTCGAGGCGCACAACACAGCCGCTCTACGAAAACTGGTGGACAGCGAGGTCGTCGTCGGTCCCGCCGCTGAGGACACGGGCTGGGCAAAGTTCTACGCGAGGTGGCGCCCTGATGATGACAGCTCCGAGCTTTGGACCGCGCTTTCAGATCTGCTGTCTCTCGGCTTCGTGCGGGAACACCCGAGCTTGTTCGTTTCCCCCTACCTTGTGTGGCGGTTTCCGCACGACCTGAATCGGGCCACACATCTTGTGGTGACCAGAGACAAGGTGGCGTTACGGACGGCGCCTTCGTTGCGGGCGCCACTGGCGGGCTTTGTGTCGTTTGAGATTGTCGAACAACTAGGCCCGCCGGAAAAGGGGGAAGGGCTGGGCGAGTGGGTGCGTGTTAGCACCACCGGTGGAGCAATCGGCTATCTGAACGCCCGCGATGTCATGAGCCCGATGATGCCTCGCGCACAATTCGGCACTCGCCGCGGTGGCTGGGCTCTCATTGCACTGGAAGCGCAGGACCGCTGAAGCGCAGTCTATTTGAAGCCAGAGAGAAGTATACCGAGCCCCGGCCAATCGGCAGTGGACTTGCAAATTTCACGAGCCTTGTCCACACCGGCCGCGCCGAAATTCAGATAAAAACAATAAGGAGCATTTATACTGGCTTTCGTGAACGACATATAGGGCTGGTTCCATATGCACCCGATGTCGGTTTCTTTCTTAGCGAAACCGGGAGGCGATTGCAGCACCTCTTGAATGGCGAGCCGCAAACGAAAGCCGTCGTGATCGTGTTCTGAACCCACGACCGCAATAACCAGTATTAACTCAGGTTTAATGACCAGCAATCCCGGCGTCTCTTTCCAGTACGGCAAACACGCTTCGAGATTAGCCAGTCCCCGGCCGGCTTGTTCCGCGGTGGGTTTGACAAGCGTCGCCTGCAGCGGAGCATTCGGATCGTTTGGCGGCTCGCTCATACCTACAGCTTTAACAAAGCACGGAGGCGCTTGGTTTGCACGCGGCTCACCGGGATCTCCGTCTGCTTCTTATCGTCCATGCGGATCTGGTAGCTGGATTTAAACCACGGAATTACCTCTTTAATCCGGTGAATATTCACTAAAAACGAGCGGTGCACGCGCCAAAATATTTCCGGGTCGAGGTTGGATTGCAAGTCTTCAATCGTGCGGTAGTTGGATTCGCCTTCCAGCGCCGGCGTGACGATCGTAATCAAACCGTCGTCAATCGTGGCGTAAACAATGTCCTGCGCATCCACGATGAAACTGCGGCCCACGTTGCGCACCAGGATCTTGCTGCGCAGAGCCGATGGACGCGCGGGGGCAGGTTCCGCCAGGGCGGTTTTCTGCCGCTCCTGCACGATGCGCCGCGCACGGCCGATGGTCTCCGCCAGCCGGTCCTTCTCAATCGGCTTTAACAGGTAGTCCAGCGCATCCAGGCGGAAGGCTTCGATAGCGTATTGATCGAATGCCGTGGCCAAAACGAAGTGCGGTAAGGGAATATCCTTATCTCTCAGGTGCTGGATTACCCCTAGGCCATCTAAGCCTGGCATTTGTACGTCTAAGAAGACCAGATCAGGCTCCTGGCTCTCGATCATAGCGACTGCCTCAATGCCGTTGGCTGCCACACCGACGATCTCGATCTCTGGGAAATCCTTGAGAAGAAAGGCTAGTTCGTTTCTCGCAAGAGGCTCGTCATCGGCGATGACCGCCGTGATGGCGCCAATCGCCGTGCTGGATGTTCCGCGGCCCAACATGAGTGCTAGTATAACATTGAGCCTTTTTAAGAAATCGGCCGGTCTCGTTGGCCCTTCTAAGTCAACGTTAACTATTAATCTTAGGAGACACTGTTTGTCTAAGAACGAAAATGTCCATATAGCGCCCGCGGAAGGGAAGCTGGGTGTATTGATTCCAGGAATCGGAGCCGTATCCACCACATTCATGGCCGGCGTGCATGCCATTCGGCAGGGCTTGGCGGAACCTGTCGGATCCCTCACGCAGCTTTCCACCGTCCGATTAGGAAAGCGAACCGAGGCCCGGTCACCGCGCATCAAGGATTTCGTACCTCTGGCCGGACTGGACGACCTTGTCTTTGGCGGCTGGGACATCTACGAAGACACTGCCTACGAAGCCGCCGTGGAGGCAAAGGTGCTGGAATCCTCCATGCTCGACCGGCTGAAGGAACCCCTTTCGGCCATCAAGCCGATGAAAGCGGTTTTCGATCAGGAATACGTGAAGCGCATCAACGGTCCGCACGTCAAGACCGGCAAGACGAAGATGGATAACGCGCTCGCCCTCATCGACGATATCGAACAGTTCCGCCAGAGCTCGGGCGCGTCCCGGCTGGCCATGATCTGGTGCGGGTCGACTGAAGTATTTCACCGGCCGGCGGCGGTTCATCAGACCCTGCAATCGTTTGAACAGGGCCTGTGCAAAAACGATCCGGAGATCGCGCCCAGCCAGATCTATGCCTACGCCGCACTTAAATCAAACGTGCCCTTCGCCAACGGAGCGCCCAACCTCACCACGGATATTCCGGTGATGCTCGACCTCGCGCGCGAGCGGCAGATTCCCATTTGCGGGAAGGATTTCAAGACTGGACAGACTTTCATGAAGACGCTGCTGGCGCCCGGCTTCAAGGCGCGTATGCTAGGCATCAACGGATGGTTTTCCACCAACATTCTGGGCAATCGCGATGGCGAAGTTCTGGAAGATCCCGGTTCCTTTAAGAGCAAGGAAGAGACAAAGCTATCGGTGCTGGAGCAGATTCTGCAGCCCGACCTTTACCCGCACCTCTACAAGGATCTGTACCACTCGGTGAAGATCAATTACTATCCGCCGCGCGGCGATTCCAAGGAAGGCTGGGACAACATCGACATCTTCGGCTGGATGAACTATCCCATGCAGATCAAGATCGACTTCCTCTGCCGGGACTCCATTCTGGCGGCGCCGCTGGTGCTTGATCTGATTCTGTTTATGGACCTCGCGCAGCGCGCCGGAATGAAGGGCATCCAGGAATGGCTGTCGTTCTACTTCAAGGGTCCGATGACCGCCCCCGGCCTCTATCCCGAGCATGATATTTTTATTCAGTTGATGAAGTTGAAGAATACGCTACGCTGGATGCGAGGCGAGGATCTGATAACGCATCTTGGACTCGAATACTACGACTAAGACACAGCCCGGTGCCGCCGTATGAAAGTGCTCGTCATCGGCGGCACACTATTTATTGGACGCGGCCTGGTGGCAGGGCTGCTGAAGGACGAGCATGAAGTCACCGTTCTGCACCGCAAGCCCGGACACGACCTGGGCCGGCGCGTGCAGGAAATTATCGCCGACCGCAACGATTCCAACGCGCTGAAATCCGCCCTGGAACATCGGCGCTTCGATGTCGTGTTCGACAACGTCTACGATTGGGAGCGCGGCACGTCCGCGGCCCAGGTGGAAGCCACGGCACGAGCCTGCGGGGACCATCTGCAGCGCTACGTTTACATGTCGAGCGTCGCCGCTTACGGCGACGGCCTGAATCACCACGAGGGCGATGCGCTGGCGCCTGATTCGCACCCCGATCCGTACGTCCGCAACAAAGCCATGAGCGAACGCAGTCTGTTCCGCCTGCATCAGCGCAGCAAGTTTCCCGTGGTCACCCTGCGCCCGCCGTACATCTACGGTCCCGGGAATCCTTACTATCGCGAGGCCTATTTCTGGGACCGGCTGCGGGACCATCGCTCCATCATTCTTCCCGGTGATGGCAGGCGGCTGATGCAATTCGCTTACGTGAAGGATCTGGTCGCAATGGCACTTCGGGCTGCCGTGGAACCTTTGGCGATCGGGCACGCCTTCAACATTGCCAATCCTCGGCCCATAACGCAGATGGAGGTGGTGGAGATTCTGGCTGAAGTGGCTGGCAAGAAAGCCGAGCTGGTACGGATTCCCCGTCCGCGCCTTCTGCAGGCCGGCGGCCACCCGTTGGGACCCAAGTTGTACTTCGGCGTGTACTTCGATATGCCGCCCATCACGCAGGTGGTGACCAAAGCGCAGCGCCTGTTGGACTTCGAACCCACGGATTTCGTTGCCGGACTAAAAGAAACGTTCCGCTGGTATTTGCGGCACCACGAGAAGAACGCCTCCAATTACGCCTTTGAAGATTCCTTGCTGGCGTGCGCCGATAAACCGCAGATTTAAAACGCAGTGCCCGGCCCTAAGCACGTTACGCCAATCCTTGCATCACCTGCTCACTTATGGTGATGTAACCTATTGACAAAACAGCAGTCTTGGGGAATAATCTTAACACATAAAGGCTCGTTTCTTTTGGGAAATACCATGCAAAGAGAAGTTATTCTAGCCGCGCTCTTTACTACTGTCTGCGCCGCGCAAGTGATGATTCAGGATGGAACTAAGGTACGCATCCGGCTAGACCAAATGATCACCTCGGCGACAGCCGAGGTAGGTCAAGCTGTTGAGCTGTCAGTCGCCGAAGCCATCAAGGTGGATGACGTCGTGGTCATTGCCGAAGGCGCGCGGGTAACGGGTACTATTACCGAAGCGGTCGAGAAGCGCCGTATGGGCCGGGCCGGCAAGCTGGATTTTTCCATCGACCGGGTCCGTGCAGTCGATAACGAATGGATTCCTCTCCGCTACTCTCTGCAGAAGAAATCGGGGCAAAGTCACGCCGTGAGAACAGGCGTCATCACCGCCGGAGTGGCGGTCGTGTTCTGGCCCGCTGCGCCTGTCATGCTGCTGATGAAGGGCAAAGATATCACCATCAACAAGGGTGTCACGTTCGACGTGTTTACAGACTCCAGCCGGACCGTTTCCGAAGCGCACAAAGGGCCTGTCAGGCAGACCACCGCCGAGCCGGCGCCTCGTCAGACCGCGCCGCCCCCCGTTCGCCAGGCCTCCCCCGCCCTCGAAACCGGAACAGCTTCGGTAACCGTCATCTCTTCCAAAGCCGGTGCGGACATTGAAGTGGACGACGTATTCGTCGGCAGTACGCCCACTACGGTTCAGTTGAAACCGGGCCAGCATTCGGTGAGTGTCAAAGCCGGGGGGAAAGTCTGGCAGCGCACCCTGCAAGTAACCGCGGGCAGCACAGTGAGCCTCAACGCTGTATTCCCATAGTATGCCGGCCTTACGGCCGGTCTCCTGCCTTTGCCTATGATGACCAAGCTCGGCCCGTTCCAGATACTCGAGGTGATTGGGCGCGGCGGAATGGGCACGGTCTACCGCGGCATTGACCCCATCATCGGCCGTCCTGTAGCCATCAAAGTCATCCGGCTGCTGGGCTACAACGACGGCGAAGAACAGACCTGGCTCAAGGAAAGACTCTTCCGGGAAGCCAGGGCGGCCGGGGGGCTGAACCATCCGGCAATAGTAACCATTTACCAGGTAGGTGAGGACCAGGACGTAGCCTACATCGCCATGGAGTTGGTGGACGGCCCCACCCTCCTTGACAAGATGAAAGAGCAGTCCAACATGCCCGCCCTCTGCCGCATTCTCAACGAGACTGCGGCCGCTCTGGATCATGCTCACGAACGGGGCTTGGTGCATCGGGACATCAAACCCGCCAACATCATGATCGCGGCCTCCGGTGCCACCAAGGTCACCGATTTCGGAATTGCAAAGATGAACCTCAGCCAGACCGCGGCCACGCAGACAGGCCTGATTCTTGGCACGCCGTTCTACATGTCGCCCGAGCAGGTCCGTGGCAGCGCTCTCGACGGCCGCAGCGATCAGTTCGCGCTGGCAGTGATTGCCTACGAAATCTTCACGGGACGAAAGCCGTTTCAGGCTGAACACCCCACCAGCGTCTGTTACCAGATCATCAACGAGGAGCCTCTCTCCCCGGATGATGTAAATCCCGCCGTCGGGGCGCCGTTGGCCGCGGTGCTCAAGCGCGGCCTTTCCAAGCGCGCTGAAGATCGCTACCCCACTTGCGGCCAGTTCACGCAAGCACTGACCGACGCCTACAAAGCTGTATCCATCCCAGTGCCTCCCTCACCGCGTCTGGCGGCGCCGTCCGCCCCCGCGGCCGCACCAAGGGCCGCCGCGCGCGCGAAGAAAGTTCCGGTGTCCATTCTTGCCTTCCTCGCGCCCTTGGCCGTCGTCCTCGTTCTATTTGGGGCCTATCGATGGATGGCAAGCCCGAAGGCAGCACCGCCGGAGCCGGGCGCGCCCGCGCCGGTTGCTAAAGCGACAATGCCGGTCGCACCAGCGCCCAAAGCAGCCTCCCAGGAATTCCTCATCGTGACTCCGGTTCCTGTGGCGCCGGCGAAACAGGCGCCTGTTCCCTCCACGGAAACAGCGCCGCCGCCTCAATCTGCCACTGCGGGCACGGTAGAGGAAGTACGTACGCCGGAAGCCCGAACGCCGGAAGTCCGAAAAGCGGGATCAGGATCGATTGTCTGGACGGGCAACCTGCCGGCAGGGCGGCTTATCACCATTACAGGGTCTCGTGCGTCCAGCGGATCTTTAAGCGGCGCCCTTCCACAACGGCCCGTCACTGTGCAAATCCACCCGGCTGAAGACGGCGCAGCGGGCCTCACGGTTTTTACCTCCAACCCGGAATATGCCACGCCTACGATTGTCGTCACTCCGCGCGGCCGGGCCAACTTTACCTTCGACCCGCGCCATGCCACCGATGTGGTTGTCTTTGAGGAGCCGGCGCCACAGAACGATTGGAACCGGCTGGTCGTGCAGTTGAACAATCCGAAGATCTCGGCGTTCGTCATTCAATGGCAGGCTCAGTAACTGACCTTACCCAAAATCACAGGCCGCCTCGCGCCGGTCGCCGCCGGCAGGTTGGAAGGCCTCCTATGCCACGTCTCATAGGCTAGTACAGCGAAGGCGATTGCCTCTTTGGCGTCCACATCAATGCCAAATTCGCTGGAATACCGCAGCTTCAGTTTGGGCAGGAAGCCCTGCAGGTAAGACATCATCTGCACGTTGTGAGCGCCACCGCCCGAGACAACAATTTCCTGCACCGGAAACGGCACGAATCGTTGGATGCCGGCCACCACAGCCGCGGGCGTGAATGCGGTGGCCGTCGCAATCAGGTCGATCAGCGGCAGTCCGGTCTCCCGCAGTTCCTGTACAAACTCCCGCCCATACTGCTCGCGGCCCGCGGTTTTGGGAGGGGCCTCTTTATAAAATGCGCGCCGCAACAGGCGGTCGATCAATGCGGCATCCACCGTGCCTGATTGCCCGAACCGTCCTCCGCGATCGTACTTTTGCCGCCCTCTGGTGTGGATAGAGACGAGTTGATCGATCACCATATTGCCGGGTCCCGTATCGAACGCAATCACGTCCTCGGCTCTGCCATCCGCCGGAATCGCGGTGATGTTGGCAATGCCGCCGATATTTAACGCGATGCGCCCCAGCTTCTTGTCCTTATACAACAGGTAGTCAACATACGGAACCAGGGGAGCGCCTTTGCCGCCGGCGGCGATGTCGCGCGGGCGAAAGTCGGAGACCACAGGCACGCCCGTGCGCTCCGCCAGTACGGAGCCATCGCCAATCTGCAGCGTATTGCCCCGCTCATGATAGATGGTCTGGCCGTGCGATCCGATCAGTTGAATACTCGCCAGGGGAACGCCGCATCTCTTCACCGCCCGCGCGTAGACCTCGGCGAGATGAAAGTTTAGCCGGGAGATCTCCGATGTATGAGCGGTGTTGTTCGACACGGCCAGAATCTGATCGCGCATCTTCTGCGAATAGGGCACGCTCGAGTGGGCGATGACATCGAACTTCGAGCCCGTAATATCGATCACGGCGACGTCAATCCCGTCGAGCGATGTTCCGCTCATGATCCCTGCCACTCTCATCAGTGCTTCAACTCCTTCTGTAGTTCGCTCAACAGCTGCAGGGCCTCGATGGGACGCAATTCGTCCAGCTTCAAGCTCCGGATACGGTCGGCGATCTGATAATTGACCGGCTCGAATAACTGGATCTGCATGGGGGCTGAACGGTGCGGCGTCAGCTCTTCCGTCACCGCGTGCTCGGACTTTTCATGAAGAGCCAGCACTTGTCTCGCCCGCTCGATCACGCTCACCGGCAGCGCGGCCAGCCGCGCTACTTCGATGCCGTAACTACGGTCGGCGCGTCCCGGTTCCACCTTGCGCAGGAAAATGATCTGATCTCCCGCCTCTTTCACCGAAACGTGCAGGTTGCGCACGCCCTTGAGCGTCTCGTCCAGTTCGGTGAGTTCGTGATAGTGCGTGGCAAAAAGGGTCCGCGCGTGGATCTTATCGTGGATATGCTCGGCCACGGCCCATGCCAGGGCCAGGCCGTCGTACGTGGCGGTTCCACGCCCGATCTCGTCCAGCACGATGAGGCTCTTCGATGTGGCGGTGTTCAGGATCACGGCGGTTTCGGTCATCTCCACCATGAACGTGGAACGGCCGCGTGCCAGATTGTCGGCTGCCCCAATGCGTGTGAACACGCGGTCGACAATGGGCAGCAGCGCTTCCTCGGCAGGAACGTAGGAGCCCACCTGCGCCAGGATGGAGATCAAGGCCGCCTGCCGCAGATAAGTGGACTTGCCGCCCATATTGGGGCCGGTGATGACCGCGATGAACTCTTTGTTCGAATCCAGATACAGATCGTTGGGTATGAAGCGTTGCGCCTGCTTCTCCGTCAGCTTCTCAATCACCGGGTGCCGTCCGGCAACGACGCGGAGTTCTCCGGAATCGGTGAAGCGCGGGCGTGCGTAGCGGTTCTCCGCCGCAATCTGGGCCAGTGTCGCAGTGACGTCAATCTCAGCAACAGCGCCCGCCGTGCCGCGGATCCTGGTGGCATGCTGCGCGGCAAAGCTGCGCACCTCGGCGAAGATCTGCCGCTCCAGGTCTAGAATCTTTTCCTCGGCCGTCAGTACCTTGGCTTCCAGCTCTTTCAGTTCCGGGGTGGTGAACCGCTCGGCATTGACCAGAGTCTGCTTGCGTTCATAGTCCGCGGGAGCCAGTTGTTGATTCGCCTTCGTGATCTCAATGTAGTAGCCGAAGACGTTGTTGAAGCGAACCTTCAGTGACGCGATTCCGGTGCGCGCACGCTCCCGCACTTCAATTTGCGCGATGTATTGACGGCTGTTGCGGCTGATGTCCCTCAATTCGTCCAGCTCTTTGTGGAAGCCATCGCGAATGGTGCCGCCATCCGCCAGATTCACCGGCGGCTCGTCGGCAATGGAGGTGAGAATGCGGGTGTGGACTTCCGGCACGGCATCGAGTTGTGCTGCGATCTCGGACAGCCGCGCTGCTTTCCCCGGGCTGAACTTCAGTGAAGGAATCAGCGCGAGGGACCGGCCCAGCGCCAACAGATCGCGGGGGCCCGCAGTGCCGATGGTCACCTTCGCCAGCAGACGCTCCAGGTCAAGGATATGGCCCAGCGTCTTCCGCAACTCCGCGCGTTCGATGGTCTGCGAGAGCAACTGCGCTACGGCGTCAAGACGGGCTTCGATCTCGGCCTGTATCAGAGCAGGTCGCAGCAACCGCCGGCGCAGCAGCCGCCCGCCCATGCCCGTGGACGTCTCGTCGAGAACACTGATCAGCGTGGAGTCCTTTCGTTCGCCCGCGAACAGCGGCTCTACCAACTCCAGATTGCGCACGGTCACCGCGTCCAGGATCATGGCATCCGCGCGGTCGTAGTAGCCGGGACGGTCCAGATGATCGAGCGCGCCGCGCTGCGTATCGCGCAGGTAATGCAGTACGGCTCCAGCCGCGCCGACCGCAAGAGGCTTACCCGCCAGTCCGCAGCCATCCAGACTCAGCAGCTTGAAATGCTCGCGCAGTGTGCGCTCGGAGTAGTCGAAATCGAAGACCCAGGAATCGAGAGTGGTACGCAAGCAGGTGGCTTCCAACTGCGCCTGTTCGGGCAGCAGCACCTCCCGCGCGTTCAGGTTCTCCAAGGCCGCGGGAACCTCCGCCGCATCGATCTCCGTAACGCGAAACTCCCCCGTAGAAATATCAACGTGCGCCAGCCCGGCTTCGGTTCCGTGCTGCACTACGGCGGCAAGATAATTGTTCTCGTGCGAGCGCAGCAGGTTCGATTCAGTGGCCGTCCCGGGAGTGACGATGCGCGTGATCTCGCGCCGCACCAGGGTCTTGGTCAGCTTGGCGTCTTCGGTCTGTTCACACACCGCCACGCGGTAGCCTTTCTGGATCAACCTCGCGATATAGCCTTCGGAGGCGTGGTGCGGGACGCCGCACATGGGAATCGCCTGGCCCTTCTCCTTGTTACGCGAGGTGAGTGTGATTTCCAACTCGCGCGCGGCCGTAACGGCGTCGTCGTAGAACAGCTCGTAAAAATCCCCGAGCCGGAACATCAGCAACGCCTGCGGAACCTGCTGCTTAATGGAGTGATACTGCCGCATCAGCGGCGTGGACGGCTCGCCGCTCAACCGGATTTCCTCACGCGTAAATTCCACGGAGCTTGACGGCGAAGGCCACCCGGTCCAGTGCCACCATGTAGGCGGCCGTGCGGTTATTCACCTGGTGCTTCCTTGCGTACTCCACCACCGCATCGAAACTGTTCACCATGATTTCTTCCAGCCGCTGGTTCACCAGATCCTCGTTCCAGAAGAAGCCCTGCCGGTCCTGCACCCACTCGAAGTACGACACCGTAACCCCACCCGCGTTAGCCAGAATGTCGGGGATTACAAACACCTTGTTATCCGCGAGAATTTCGTCCGCAGGCGCAGTAGTGGGACCGTTGGCGCCTTCGCACAAGATCTTCGCCCGGATGCGCGCGGCGTTCTGCGTGGTGATGACGTTCTCGCGGGCGGCCGGGACCAGAAGGTCGCAATCGAGGAACATGGCTTCATCCTTGTCCATATTCTCCGCGCCTTCAAAGTCCGTGATCGACCCGGTTTCCTTCTTGTGCTCCATCAGCTTGGTGATGTTCAGGCCGTCTTTGTTATAGACCGCGCCATCCCATTCGATGATGCAGACCACCTTCAATCCCGCGCGCGCCATCAGCTTGGCCGCCATCCCGCCGACGTTGCCGAAGCCCTGGATGACGACGCAAGTGTCCTCAGGATTTTTGCCCAGGCGCTTCAGCGCTTGCAGCGACACAATGAGGCAGCCGCGCCCCGTGGCCTCCGGACGGCCGCGCGATCCGCCCAGATCGAGCGGCTTGCCGGTGACCACGGCGGTGACGGTGTGGCGTTTGTGCATGGAATAGGTATCCATGATCCAGGCCATCGTCTGTTCGTTAGTGTTCATGTCCGGCGCCGGCACGTCGGTCTCAGGCCCGATGAAATCGAGGATCTCCGCGGTATAACGGCGCGTGATACGCTCCAGTTCAAATTCAGAAAGCACACGCGGATCGCAAATGACTCCGCCCTTAGCTCCTCCAAACGGAATATTGACCACAGCGCATTTCCAGGTCATCCAGGAGGCGAGAGCGCGGATTTCGTCCAGCGAGACGTCCGGCGCGAACCGGATGCCGCCCTTGCCCGGACCGCGCGCGATGGAGTGCTGCACACGATAGCCGGTGAATACTTCAATGCGGCCGTCATCGAGGGTGACCGGAATGTGCACCGTGAGTTCACGGGCCGGCATGGCGAGTATCTTGCGCATGCCGTCATCGAGGTTCAGACGCCGCGCAGCTTCATTGAAGCGGATTTCGGCGGCCAGCCACGGGTTCAGCTCCTGCTCGAGCGCGGAGGGGGCTTCTAAGATCATTGGATCACCTAGCGTCATTATGGCATTGGAGACCCAAGCAGCAAGCTGGTTTGGCTGCATCATGATTACGACTCCTGGAAGCCCTGTCAGGCGAGCCGTCGCACGGGAGAGGGACTGAATGGAGGCTCCCGAAAGGGGCATTCGGAGTGACAATCCCGGCGCGGAGAGTTGACCTACCCCAATAGCTTCAGGTTTGATCCATCGGGTGTACGAAGAGGCGCTCGCCAAGCAGTTTTAGCCGCATCGCTATCTGAACCGCGACCGTGAGGAAACGCAACGTACCGCCCAGCCTTCATCCCTGGTTCCTCAAGGTTACGCAAGAATCGCGTGAAAATATCGCGCAGCGATATAATCTAGCGTCAATGAGGGCAACCGTGCAACGCAAGGAGTCTTTACGTGGCTGAGAATGACGGGATCGCGTCGAACCCAATGTTCACGCGGCGCGAAATGCTCGGAATGGCCGGTAACGCGGCTTTGGCCGGCATTGCAGCGGGTTCTATTTCGCATGCCGCGGCCAGACGGCCTCGTATCGCCTGTGTTGTCACCTATTGGGCTGCTCCCGGCTCACACGCGGACTGGATCATCACCAAGCTATTGGACGGCTATTGGTGGCAGGGTGCCCATACTCCTTCGCGGGTGGACGTTGTGTCCGTTTACATCCATCAGCTTCAGGAAAGCGGATTGGGTCAGAAGGTTTGCAAATCAAAAGGCATTCACATCTTCAACACCGTGAGTGAAGCCCTAACCCTCGGGGGAAAGGAACTTGCGGTGGATGGTGTTGTCCTGGTTGGAGAACACGGGCTTTATCATCGCAATCTCAAAGGGCAGACATACTATCCGCGCTGGTGGCTCTACCAGCAGATTATCC
>JBDUEM010000083.1:0-27173 GCA_040002435.1 Bryobacteraceae bacterium | reverse complement strand
CATCCTCCACGTCCGCGATGCCTTCCTGCACAATGTTCACCGCCTCGCGCACCAGTGCCATTTGCAGACGGTTGCCCAACTGCCCCGGACGGTCCTTCTTTACGATCACCGGCACCTTCCCGCACGCCAGCAACAGTTCCCGGACACGCTGTGCCACGTGGTCAGCCGTCTTCGCACCTTTCACCAGTTCCACCAGCGGCATCAAATGTGGCGGATTCCAGAAGTGCGTGGTCAGCACACGCTCCGGCCGGGTGCAGCGTTCGGCAATCGCGGTGATGCTCAACCCTGACGTGTTGCTGGCAAGGATCGCCTCCGGCTTCGCAATGGCATCCATACGCGCGAACAGGTCCTGTTTGAACGCCATATTCTCCGGAGCCGATTCCACCACAAGATCGGCGCCGGAAATCGCAGCGTCAAAGTCCGTGGACGTCGTGATATTCGCCAAGGCCCACTGGCTTTTCTCGGCCGTGGCGAGCCCGTGCGCCTCCAGCAGCGCCAGTTGCTGCCGCGCCGTTGCCAATCCTTTCGCCGCTCCATCGTCACTTCGACTCAAGATGACCGCTTGCACTCCGCCCAACGCGAGCGTTACCGCTATTCCAGGCCCCATCATGCCGGAGCCGATTACCGTTGCATTCATGAAATAGTTTCCTCTGACGTCGCTCACTTAACTTCGATTGTGAGCGTCCGGTACGCTTTCGTACCCAGGTTCGTCAACACGGGAGCATCTTCGCCCTTATCGTGCCAGATCACATCGCCTGACTTCCGCTGCCGGACTGTCTTTTCGCCCGTAGTGGAATCTTTGCGTTCATACTTGCAGTCATCCAGAAATACGATCACCTGGTCCGTGGGCCGCGTGTAGCGCTCCCGGGGCACGCCGGGTACATAAGTTACGGTGGTCACTTTCACGCGCTTGTTTTCCAATTTCACCTCCGACGGCAAAGCCGCGAATCCAAAACTAAAGACCGCCAGCAGCGTCAGTGCGGACGAGGCCGCCGCGGTGAACAGAATGCTTTTCTTCATATCACTAAACATACTTCTTCCTCACCAGGAATACATAGGATGCGACCCCGGTGATCAGGATAAGCCAGATGGCCTGCATTGGCGCATCGTAGCTGCCGGTCTTCTGAATCAACCACCCGCTAAACCAAGCCGCGACAATGCCCGATGCATTCGAGGCAAAGTTTTGCAGGCCCGCGATGCGGCCCATGGCAGCGCCGGGCATCAACGTCTGCGTCAGTGCCCAATAGTTGCCCGTTGCCAGACCAAGCCCCGCCAACGAGACAATCGCGAACGTAAGGGCCACTTCGTTTGAATTGCTCAACGCGCCAATGATTTCCGTGGAGGCAACCAGAAAGCCCGCGATGGTGAATCGTTTTCGTATTGTCACAGGATCCGCGCCTTTCGCAATCAGCCGGTCTGCCACCCACCCGGCAGTGATGGCGGTTACGGCCATGCCCGTGAATGTGAAAAACGTGTAAATCGCCATGTCTTTCTGCGTCAGGTGGCGCCGATTCACAAAATACAGCGGCAGCCATGTCATGTTGAAATACACGAAGTAGTTGTAACAGAACGTGCCGATCATGATCCCGTAGATCACCGGCGAGCGGAATATCGAACTGAACGGAACCTGCGGCCCCGTCGCTGCCTTTGTGGATTCGGCTTCAAGCGCGCGGTCGTCGTTGCGCACCATCAGCATCCACGGAATCAGCCACAGCAGCGCTCCGAAGCCGAGGATCGCGAACATACTGCGCCATCCGAATTGCGACAGCAGCAGCACCGCGAGGGGTGTGCCAATGGCGGGGCCCATCTTCGCGCCCGCAAACAAAATACCCACAGCCATCCCACGTTGATGCTCATGTACGTTGTAGCGAATCCAGCGCAGGCTGGCCGGAGTCACCACCGATTCCCCCACACCCAGCAGCAGGCGCAGTCCAAACAGTTGATAGAACGTCCCGGTAAAGGCAGTGCCGGCCGAAATCAGGCTCCAGAATACAAAGGCAATCGCGTAGGGAAATTTCACGCCGTACCGGTCCACAACGTATCCGGCCGGGACCTGCAGAAACGCATACGACCAGAAGAACGCCGATTGCAGAGCCCCTACATCCTGTGGGTTGAGCTTGAATAATTGCCGGAATTCGGGCAACGTCAGCGCCGCGGAGATGTTCGACCGGTCCACGTATGAGATGATCATGCCGAGGAACAGCAGGCCGACGATGGACCAGCGGTGCGTAGCTGTCAGGGGTTGAGTTTTGATTGAGAGCAAGTACGGTCAAAATATCACAACTTCCGGAGCCAAAACACCAAAGCCGAAAATGTTTGTTGCCTCGATGGCTTTCTGCTGCCACAATGGCAAGTTAGTCGTCTAGTCAATCCGAGGATCAACGATAATGCAACTCCGAGTACTTGCATTTGTGCTGGCCGGCGGCAAGGGCACCCGCCTCTACCCCCTTACCAAGGAGCGGGCCAAGCCCGCCGTTCCTTTCGGAGGACGATACCGGATCATCGATTTCGTGCTTAGCAACCTGCTGAACTCCGGAATCTATTCCAGCTACGTTCTCATCCAGTTCAAGAGCCAGTCCCTTCTGCAGCACCTGCGCGATGGCTGGGAATCCAACAGCCTTCTGAAAAGCCACTTCATCATTCCGGTGCCCGCGCAGATGCGCTCCCCCGGAGAGACGTGGTACCGGGGCACTGCGGACGCAATTTACCAGAATATTAACCTGATTGAACAGGCTGATCCGCACCTGGTGGTGATCTTCGGCGCCGATCACATCTACCGCATGAACATCCGCGAGATGATCGAGTTTCACGAGCATAAGAGAGCCCAGGTGACCGTCGCGGCCATTCCCGTGGGCAAGGAGCTGTCCACCGAGTTCGGTGTGATCGAGGCTTCCCCGGAAGGCGCCATAGTCGGATTTCATGAAAAGGATGCGAACGCTCCCACGATGCCTGGCGATGCGGATCGCGTCTATGCGTCGATGGGGAATTACGTGTTCTCGACTGGCACGCTGCTGCGCGAGTTGTACGCCGACGCCGCCAATGAGGAAAGCTCACACGATTTCGGCCGCGACATTCTGCCTTCCCTCATTGGGCGCTCGGAAATGTACGCCTATGACTTCAATACGAACCACATTCCCGGCGACCCTCCAGGCGCTGAAGTCTATTGGCGCGACGTAGGAACGATTGATGCCTACTACGAGGCCAACATGGACCTCCGCGCGGTGTCACCCGTTCTGAATCTGTACAACAAACAGTGGCCGCTACGCACGGCCGGCTATTCAGACCCTCCGGCGAAGACTACTTTCGACGACGAAGGCCGCCGCGGTCAGGCGATCGACTCCATCGTTGCCGGCGGCACCATTCTATCCGGCGGTTCCGTACGGAATTCTGTGCTGGGACGTGGCGTTCGCATCCACACCGGAGCGGTGGTGGAAGATTCCATCATCTTCGACAACTGTGACATCGGCCGCCGCGCGAAGATCCGCCGCGCCATTCTGGACAAAAATGTCCGCGTGCCGGAAGACGCGCAGATTGGTTACGATCTGGAAAAAGACCGCCACTTTCACCACGTGACCGAAAGCGGAATCGTTGTCGTGGACGGACACCGCAGCACCGTTGAAATCGCCAGCCTGGATATCTAGGCGCTAATTGGACGGAGGTGCCCCAGCACCGCCGCCATCGCCTTGGATGGCGCGAACCCCCTCCAGAATTATTTAGCAGATACGGCGAACTTGGAAATCACTACCCCGGTAGCCAGTACCACAAGACAGCCGATCACGTTGTACCAAAGAAAGGAAATACTGGTGTAGTGGTTAGCGGCAAAAATAGCCGCCTCGCCTGCAATGACGCCAAAAAACGCGCCATTCGCACCCACTTTCGGAAAGAAGAACGCCAGCACGAAGACCCCCAGCATTCCGCCGTAAAACAGGGACCCGATCATATTCACTGCCTCAATCAACGCACCGAATCCGCCGCCGCGCCCCGCAAAGATCACCGCATAGACGCCCCAAAAGGCCGTCGCAATCCTCGATGCCCAAAGGTAATGCCGGTCGGTCCCGGACTTGCGAAAATGTCGTTTGTAAACATCGATGACCGTCACTGTGGCCAGCGAGTTGATCTCACCGGACACCGCCGACATAGCCGCCGAGAAGATCACCGCGATGATCAGGCCAACCACCCCAACCGGCAGGTAGTTTGTTACAAAACTGAGAAAGATGTAATTGGTGTCATTGAAACCGTTAGACCCGCGTGCCTTGTCCACCAGCTTCGCGCCGTCCTGCCGCGCGGCGTCGAAGGCTCGTTGCGTGGACCGCAACACCTCCAGATCGGCCGGCGACGTCTTCCCGCGGTGGTCCGCGTCCAGGTAGCGTTGCGCCGCCTGCTTGCGCGCCTCAAACGCGGCGTTATAACGATCCTCAACCGGCTTGAATTCCGCGGATTGCGCGGCGCGTTCCATCTCCACCGGATGGAAAATCACCGGCGGCTTCACGAACATGAACAACACGAAGACCATAGCGCCGATGAACAAAATGAAGAACTGCATGGGAATTTTCGCCACCGCGTTGAACAGCAGGCTCAGCCGGCTCTGCGCCACAGACTTTCCGGTGAGGTAGCGCTGCACCTGCGATTGGTCGCATCCGAAATAGGCGAGCGCCAGGAACATCCCGCCAATCAAGCCGCTCCAGATGTTGTAACGGTTGTTCCAATCGAAGTGCGTATCCACTGCCTTCAGCTTTCCGAAAGCGCCCGCCAGCGTCACAGCATCGAGAAAGCTCACCTCCCTCGGCATCAGGTGGATGGCCATAAACAGGGCGAGAATCAGTGCGACAAAAATGACCGCCATCTGCTGCACGTCTGCCCAGGTGATTGCTTTGATACCCCCGGTAGTCGTGTAGATCACCACCAGGCTGCCCATGAGGATGGTCGTGGTCTGGTCCGACCAGCCGAGAATCACGGACAGCACCACGGCCGGCGCGTATAGAGCCAGTCCCGCCGCCAGGCCGCGTTGGATTAAAAAGATTCCGCTCACCAGAGCCCGCGTCTTCGCGTCGAAACGATTCTCCAGGTACTCGTATGCCGTATATACTTTCGCCCGGTGAAAGATGGGTACGGCGGTGGCGGACAGAATTACCATGGCCACAGGCAGCCCGAAATAGAATTGCACAAACCGCATACCGTCCACGTAGGATTGGCCCGTCGTTGAGATGAACGTGATGGCGCTCGCCTGCGTAGCCATGATGGAGAGGCCCATGGCGTACCACGGCATGGTGCGCCCCGCCAGCAGGTAGTCGTTAACGGTGCCGCTCTTGCGGCCGCGCCACAGTCCGTAGGAAACCAGAAAGGTCAGCCATCCGAACATCACCACCCAATCGAGTGGCTTCATGGTGCGGTGACAACCGAAAACACGTACAGCGCCGAAATCAGCAACGCCACGTAGATTAGCACCACGGTGTAAACGCGTTTCCAGGTTCCCAGGAACGGAGGCGGCTCGCTGGGCTCATTCATCGCAGGGTCTTACCGGCGCTCAGCAGGTTCGCGAAGATTCTGAACGCACCCGGCACGCCCGCGGGCAGCTCACGAAACCATGAGTAACCGGTATAGAAGTACGCGCCCTTACCGTACCTGGTGAAGAGCATTCCTCCGGTGCGGGGCGGTTCCCCTGCATCGTGAGAATCGAATAATGTCTGATAGTGTGAATCGAAACTCGAGGCGAAATAAAGTCCGCGCTCCTGAATCCATCCCTCGAAATCCTTTTCCGTTATCTGGTTTGGAGATTGCAGCAGGGGATGCTTGGGGTCGGGGAAGTGGACCGGCGCGTTCTCCTCGGTCACACGCTGTTGGCTCAGCTTGATTGGATATGGCCCCATCTGTTCCAGACCTTTCAGATCGTCGGCGGCGGACGCACCAAATCCCAGGTTGTTGTACTGCACAATATACGTCCCGCCCTGTTGGACATAATCCATCAGGCGATGCTGGCTGGCGCGAAGATCCAGGCGCAGGTTATAGGCGCGCACCCCGGCCACAATTGCATCAAAGGTATTCAGATCGCCGCGGGCCAGAAAATCGGCATCCAGCAAAGTGACTTCACACCCGATCTGCCGCAGCGCGTTCGGCACCTCGTCGCCCGCGCCCATGATGTAACCCACCTTATGGGCAAGCGTCCGGATGTCGGCGCGAATTACCGCCGCCGAAGCCGGTTCGAAGATAGTCTGCGGCGGGATGTGGGTATAGTTGATCACGTCCATGCTGGAGCCCACTTGCGCTCCATTTGACATCAAGGCCTGTAGGCGCAACTCACCGCGGCCCTCCGCGGCTGACGGCGTAATTTTGAACCGCAGCGCCGCCTGTTCACCGGTGACTGCCAGTTGGAAGGGCCTCGACGAAGGTTCCGCTTTCCAACCCGGAGGCACGGTGACGCTCACCGTTCCCGCAGTCTCAGGCTTGTTCGCTTTCACGTCTACATCAATCAATCGTGCGTCGCTATTGGGAAAGAGAATCGCCTTCTCTTCGACCCCCAGGGCAACCGGCGGCACAACGGCGAGAGGCCGCGTCAGTTCACCGCGCACCCGGTCCACATACCGGAAATGGACCGGCCTTTGAACCGCAATCTCGGTCCCGCCAACCTGCAAGCGAAAGGTGGCTTGCAGAACCGGCGGCGCATCGGCAACTCCGATCAACTGCTGATTCTCGATAGTGTACATGTCGCCGTGGCTGGGCTTCCTCAGCCAAAATGGCTGCGATGAGGGCTGTGATTCGGGAATTGTCCAGGTGAGAGTCTTCTTGTCCGGTTTATTGTAGGCAAGCGTGTCTGCCAGGGAATCCGTCTCCGGCGCTCCGGAGGCGCCCGACGTCTTCACGCTTATCAGCACCACACGCGCCGGGGATCGATTGATCGCCGTCGCCGTAATCTTCACCGTTCCCCCAGGTACTGCCGTTGCCCGGTCCGTTCCCGCATCCAGCCACAGTCCGGCGCACAGCGCGATCGCCTCATCCAGATCTTCCAGCTTCCGCGCGGCCCAGCCAGTCGTAATTGCCGCTACCAGCGGGCGCGCCTGCGTCAACAGCGGGATGGTCTTCTCAGGGTGCTCGGCATCGAATGATGCGAACGCACGCGACAACAGATCGTCAATCGCCGCACCCTGGGGCTGCCGCTTCCAGCCGTTCTCAATTCCCTGCAGCGCATCCTCCAAGCTGGCATCGCCGCCGACAGGCAGCAGCCACATCACGGAGGAACCCCGCTGCTCGGCCGAGCCCATTCCCTGGCTGCGGTGCATGCTGCGGCTCATCCCCGCAATTTCGTTATAGGAATGTCCCAGCAGCGGCGAAAACTCCCCAGTGTCGATATCCAGCGTCTTCTCGGGAGGCGTCTTATCGGCTGCCACTTCCGCGGCGGGACGATACTGATCGAACGTCCTTCGGCCCAGCTGATACATGCGCCTGGTCTGCCAGGGCTGGACATACTTCAGTTGCTCCGGAAACTGATTTTTGTCCGCCGCGGCCGCGAATGCTTCACGGCTGATAATCGCCGACTCCTGATGCTGGCCATGTCCATCGCGAGTCGTGCCGGACCAGACCAGCACAATCACGTCCGGCTGAAAACGCCGGATCACCCAAACCACGTCGGACAGAAGCGGCTCGTGCCCCCATTTTGCGATGGTTTCCTGCGGCGTCTTAGAAAAGCCGAAGTCGATTGCTCGCGTGAAAAACTGTTCGGCCCCATCAATCCTTCTTGCCGCCAGCAGTTCCTGCGTCCGGATCACGCCCAACAGCTTTCCCTGCTCGGAGCCGATCAGGTTTTGCCCGCCTTCTCCGCGCGTGAGTGACAGGTATCCCGTCCGAATGTGTCGCCCTCGTACAAAGTAGGTCAGCAGCGAAGTGGGTTCATCATCGGGATGAGCCGCGATCACCAGGACGCTTCGAGTGTCCGCCAGATTCTCCAAAGCCAGCTTGATTTGCTCCGATCCCGATAGCTCCCGTTGCGGCCACGCGGGAACGCTCAAAGCCGGTAGCAGCAACGCCAACAGAATCCCGTAAGAATATCTCATGTGTGGATAAGTACCAAACGTCCTTGCTCAGCAAGTGGGCAACCAAACGAAACATTCGCCTCGGCCTCGCGTCCAATAAGCGGTCCCTGCTACGCGGCGTACCCTTCTCCGCCTCCAGTTACCGATTCCAAATTTTATCATTGGGGAGACAATCGCAGTACAATGACTGCAATGAATAGCGTTGTAAGCCCGTTGGCAGCGAAGGTGTTGATTGTCGATGACGAGGAGAGCCAGCGCACGGGCCTGGCCAGCATGGTCGCGTCGTGGGGATTCACCGCGGAGACTGCGGGTGATGGCCAGGAAGCCCTGGACAAGCTTGCCGAAGGCCCGGTTCAGGTCTTGGTTACCGATCTGATGATGCCGCGCATGGACGGCTTCGAATTGTTGAAGCGGCTCACCAGTCAGGGCAATATGCCGCCAGCCATCGTGCTGACGGCTTTCGGAAACATCGAGACGGCCATCGCGACAATCCACGATCTGGGCGCGTTCTGGTTTCTGGAAAAACCCATTCAGCCCGCGGCACTGCGCATTCTGTTGGAGCGTGCGGCCTCGCAAAGCAGGCTGGCGGAGGAGACCGAACGGCTGCAGCGCCAGCTCAGCTATCAAGGTGTCCTCGTGGACCTGGTGGGCTCCTCGCCCGCCATGCATCAGGTTTTCTCGTTGGTCCGTCAGGTTGCCCCAAGCAAGGCGGCGGTTCTCATTACAGGTGAAAGTGGCACGGGTAAGGAACTCGTGGCACGCGCCATTCATCATCTGAGCCCGCGCCGCGGTGGACCATTCGTCGCCATCAACTGCGCGGCCATGCCCGAAACACTGATGGAAAGCGAATTGTTCGGACATGAAAAGGGCGCCTTCACCGGAGCCGTGGAACGTCGCGCCGGATGCTTCGAACTCGCCCAGCACGGAACGCTTCTGTTGGATGAACTCGCCGAAATGCCCGTCGGAACGCAAGCCAAGCTGCTGCGCGTTTTGGAAGATTCCAGGGTCCGCAGGCTCGGAGGCAAGAGCGAAATTACAGTGGACGTGCGTATCATCGCCGCCACCAATAAAGTTCTGGACGAGGCCCTCCGAAAGGGTGAACTGCGTGAGGATTTATTCTACCGTCTGAATGTATTTCAGGTAGCTTTGCCTCCGCTGCGCAACCGCGAAGGCGATTTGCCCGTGCTTGCCGAGGCTCTCATCCGCGATTTGAATAAGAAGCACGGCTGCAAGGTCACTGAGATCAGTGCCGACGTCATGGATCAGCTGAAGCGGCACAATTGGCCGGGCAACGTCAGGGAACTGCGCAATGTGATGGAACGGGCAGTCATCATCGCGGGCGAAGGCACCATCACTGTGCACCATTTACCGCGTGACTTCGGAGTCTCGCTCGGATCCCGTCAGATCCCAGACGCCCACGAGCCCGATTCCGTCAAGCTGCAGGTCGGCGCCACCGTAGGCGATGCGGAGAAGGCCCTCATTCAGATTACTTTGCAGCACACCAAAAATAATAAAACTCGCGCCGCCGAAATTCTCGGTATCAGTTTGAAAACCCTTTTTAATAAACTAAAAGAGTATGGCTCTGCGGACGCCGAAGTCACCACATCTGCCTAACTCGCTTTATTCCTGAACAATCGGTAACGGACGTTACACCCGGGCGTCTCATTGCTGTAGTGCGTGCTCTCCTGCATGAATGCATTGACTCTAAGAAATCGCCTGAGAATTTCGATCTTCGGACTCGTCGTTACTGTTGTATTGGCACTCTCGGTTCTAAATCTTCAAAGCACCGTTGAGGAAAGTTTTGCTGACGCCGAAGAACGCGCGCGCCTCGTGGCATCACAAGTCAGCAGCTACCTGGATCTGGCGCCGCATTCCACTAATCCCCAATCAGTCGCAATATCGAGTTCGGCCCTCAGCCGGTTGTTGGAGAGGTCCGCGCGCTATTCCGCTGTTGTGAGCGAGATCCTACTGACTGACAGCCGGAACCGCATAGTGGCTTCCTCCGCTTATCGTGAGCGCATCGGCCAATCCGCTCCAAGCCGGCCCTCTTTCTCCAATGCGCGGGAGCGTCAGAGTTGGGCCAAGTTGTTTCAATTGCTCAGATCGGGGGACGACTTTATTATCAGCAGCCCCGCGGGCGACAATCTCAGGACGCAGGTGGTGATCTCGTCGGCATTGCTGCGTGCGAATCTGCTCCCCGCCTTGCGTCAGTTGCTTGTGGTAGCCTTGGTGTCCATTCTGCTCGCCGGGTTACTGGGAATTGTCATTTCGGACATGGTCGCCGGTTCGCTGGAAAGAATCGGTCGCGATATCGAGCGCATCTCCACCGGAGAATCCAAGGAAATAGAGGGGCAGTTTGAATCGGCGGAGTTATCCAGTCTGCAAGTGAAGCTCAGTCTCCTGGGAAAGCAATATCACGGCGCCCGCGACGACGCCGCTAACCTCCGCACCAATATCGACCAGATGATTCAGAGACTCGAAGAGGCAGTGCTTCTTTTCGACGTGGAAGGTTGCCTGCAAACCGCGGGGCCCGCCGCCGAGCGGCTGCTGGGGAAGAGTCGCGACGAACTGGTCGGGAAATACATTGATGATGTATTTCCCGCGTGGACTCAGTTAGGAGCCGCGGTTCACTCAGCCGTTTCTCTGCGCACCTCGGTTTTCGGCCGGCCCGTCCAGTATGCGAGAAACAACATGTCCGACACCAGACTGCTCTTGCGGGTGGAAGCAGTGGATGGATCCGACGGCAAGCCCCTGGGTACCCTGGTGACTTTACGTGACGGAGAGATTTCGCAGCAGTTGCAGTCGGACCTTGACGTCTCAGGCCGCATCGCATCAATACATCGGCTGACGAGCGGAGTCGCTCACGAGATCAAGAATCCGCTCAATGGAATCACGCTGCATCTGGATCTCGCCCGGTCGAAGGTAGGGCAAGATCAGCCGCAATTGGCCGGCGAATTGGACATAGCTGCGAAGGAACTGCTGCGGCTCGATCGCGTCGTAAAAACCTTCCTGAATTTCAATCGCCCGGTAGACTTACAGATGACGGAATGCAATCTTGTTGAAATTGTGCGCGAGGTGTTGGCTCAGACGGGAATGCTGCCGGGTGCGGGGAAGATCTCCTTCAGCTTTGCTTCGAATCTTCAGAATCCCGTTGTGCTGGCGGATCGGGTGTTGTCGAAACAGGCGATTCTCAATGTTCTGACGAACGCTTTGGAGTCGATGCCGGAAGGCGGGGAAGTGCGGGTAGGGATTGAAGACCGTTTCGACGAATTCGATGTCACCGTAGCGGACTCCGGCGCGGGCATTCCGGCCGAGATCGGCGACCGCATTTACAATCTGTACTTCACCACCAAGCCGGACGGTAAAGGGGTGGGTCTCGCCGAATCATTCATGGTGATGCAACTACACAGCGGTTCGATCAGCTTCGACAGCGACCCGGCCACCGGCACAACCTTCCACCTGCGCTTTCCTTCGAAGACACCTCCATCGGTTTAACGGCTCGCGCACACAAAAAAATAGCGGTGGCTTGCGCCACCGCTTGAAACGTCCTAGCCAGATCGAACTTTATTTCGAGGATGCTTGCGTTCCGGACTTCACCGGGCCGCTTCCCAGATCAAGGGCGAACACCTTCATTTCAACGCGGCGGTTTTGCTTGCGTCCGTCTCGCGTCTTGTTGTCGGCGGTCGGCTCATCCGCGCCCAAACCAAGCACATGAATCTTGCGCAGCGGGATATGATGCTGCGTGGTCAGATACCGAACCACTTCGTCGGCGCGTTTCTGACTCAGCACAATATTGCTGCTTACGCTTCCGGTTTTGTCGGTAAAGCCCTGTACTTCCAAAACGTAATTCTTGGCGGAAGTGATGTTACCTACTGCGGCGTCCAACTGCCCTTTCGCGTCCTTCGTGAGGTTTGATTTACCGAAGGGGAACAGTACCTTCTCGGTATTGACCAGCTTGTAGTTGTCGAAATTCTCCACAACTTCGCCAATCCGGGTCATTCCGTTATCCGCAACTAGACGAGCCTGATCGGCGCTCTGCTTCGCCTGGTCGGCGCTCTGTTGCGCCACACCTGCAGCCGAATTGGCCTTAGCAGCTTCCTGTCCGGCCGCGACTGCCTTACGATCGGCGTCCGTCGCCTTTTCGTCGGTTCGGGACAGACCGTTCTCCAGCTCCCCGATTGCGGAGGCATGGTCGGCGGTCTTCTTCTCGTTAGTCGAGACACGGGCTTCTACAGGAGCCACCACGCCCCTGGCATACTTTTTCGTCGCGCACCCAGTTGTTCCGAATCCAAGTAGAAACACCGTGCTCAGGGCCACTGACGCTTTTCCAATTGTTAAGGCATTCATCGCTTAACCTCCTTGTGCTAACCTTGCAAGCCTTGGACCAACTCCGCCTAACCATTGACCTTGATAGGCCTCAATTAGATACGAAGTAAATGTAACTAAGCCTACGATCCCCATGGGGGTAAAATTTACCCCTAAGGTAAAATCTTTCCGTACTAAAGTACTATAACACACAATGGAACACCTTAGGTAATTTGACGTCGTCATCGACTCCCTGTTAGATTGGGTTTTCCATGAGCCAGAATTCTGCGCTTAAATCCACCCCTCTCAATGCGGTACATCGTCGAATGCAGGCGAAGATGGTGGATTTCGGCGGCTGGGACATGCCTGTGCAGTATTCAGGGATCCTGGACGAACACAATACGGTTCGAAATGCCGTTGGCGTCTTTGATGTCAGTCACATGGGGGAGATTGAGGTCCGCGGTCCGGATGCGTTGAATCTGGTCGATTACGTTTCCTCGAACGCCGCATCGAGACTGAAGATTGGCCAGGCGCACTACTCTGGTCTTTTATATGACCATGGCGGCTTTGTGGACGACATCCTCGTACATAAGGTGGACGACGACCACTTCTTCATCTGCGTGAATGCCTCGAACCAGGAAAAAGACTTCGATCACATCGTGCTGAAAAACAGCATGAAAGCGATCGTCGAGTTCGCCAGCGACCGCTATGCCCAGATTGCCATCCAGGGCCCCAGGGCACTCGACACTTTACAGAAGATGACGGCGACCCCGCTCGCGCCGATAAAGTACTACCACTTTACCGATGGCGAGGTGGCCGGCGTCTGGGCTCGAATCGCCCGCACTGGCTACACCGGCGAGGATGGCTTCGAAATCTATATCGCGCCGGACGAAGCGCCCGCAACGTGGGATAAGATTCTCGATGCCGGCGCCGAGTTTGGCATCAAGCCCTGCGGCCTCGGAGCGAGGAACACACTCCGGCTGGAATCGAAGATGGCGCTCTACGGCCACGAGATAGATGCTTCCATCAATCCCCTGGAAGCGGACCTCGGCTGGATCGTAAAGTTCGATAAGGACGACTTCGTCGGCAAGGCGGCGCTTGAAAAGCAGAAGTCGACCGGTCTCAACCGCAAGCTGATCGGTTTTGAGATGATCGGACGAGGCATCGGCCGCGATGGTTATGAAGTATGGCTGGACGGCAAACCCGCCGGCTTCGTCACCAGCGGTGGACCGTCCCCCACGTTGAACAAGAACATTGGTCTGTGCTATCTGCCGGTAGAAGCGGCAGAGGTGGGACGCACCATTCAAATTATGGTCCGCAATCAACCTGTGGACGCTATAACGGTTCCAACTCCATTCTATAAGCGAGCAAAATAATGTATCCAGAAAACTTTCGTTACACGAAGGAACATGAATGGGTGTCTGCGGAGGGTGACGTCGGGACCATTGGCATCACTCAGCACGCGCAACACGAACTTGGCGATATTGTGTACGTTGACCTTCCGCGGGTCGGCACGGTTGTGGCGCAAGGGAAGACGCTAGGCTCCGTGGAATCGGTGAAAGCGGTTTCCGACGTCTATTCGCCGGTTTCGGGTGAGGTTGTGGAAGTGAACGAAATGCTCACCACGAGCCCGGAAAAGCTGAACGACGACCCGCATGGCGTGGCCTGGTTGGTGAAGCTTCGACTCACCACTCCCGCGGAATTAATGAACCTTCTTTCCTGCGCCGATTATCAAACCTACATAGGAGAGAAATCCTGATTGCGCTATCTACCGAAGTCGGAGTCGGAACGCAGCGAGATGCTGGAAGTTTGCGGTGCCGGCTCGCTCGAAGATCTCTTTTCGCATTTGCCCGCCGATGTAAAGCTGAACCGCGCACTGGACATTCCCGACGGTAAATCCGAGTACGAGATCGTCGACTATTTCCGCGAACAGGCTGATCATAACGCCACGGGTTACCCGTCGTTCCTGGGCGCTGGAGTCTATTACCACTACCGTCCGGTCTTGGTGGATACGGTTGTATCGCGTGGTGAATTCCTCACATCTTATACTCCTTACCAGGCGGAGATTGCGCAGGGTACGCTGACCACCATCTTTGAATTTCAGACGATGGTCTGCCAGTTGACCGGAATGGAAGTGGCCAATGCTTCCATGTACGACGGGTCGTCGGCCGTTCCGGAAGCAGCAATGATGGCGGTGAGAATCACCGGCCGCGACCAGATACTCACTTCCCGCACCGTTCACCCCGAGTACCGCGAAGTGCTGCGAACCTATGCCCAGCACCAGGGAATGCCCATCACGGAATTCGGTTACGATTCGGAGTCGGGCGCACTCGATCTGGCTGACCTCGAAGCGCGGCTCAGCAATCAGGTGGCGGCCGTAATCGTACAGTCTCCCAACTTCTTCGGCATCGTCGAGGACATCAAGGCAGCGGCGGCATTGGCGCACAAGCACGGCGCGCTGCTGGTAATGGTGTTCACAGAGGCCGTATCGCTCGGATTGCTCGAGCCGCCGCGCGACGCCGATATCGTCGCGGGCGAACTGCAATCGTTCGCCATCACGCCCAGCTACGGCGGTCCCTTTGCCGGCATCATCGCCACCAAGGAAAAGTTCATCCGGCAGATCCCGGGCAGACTGGTCGGGGAAACCAAAGATTCGCGCGGCAACCGTGCATTCTGCCTCACCTTATCCACCCGCGAACAGCACATCCGCCGGGAGAAGGCGACCTCGAACATCTGCACCAATCAGGCGCTCATCGCGTTAATGGCGACGGTGTTTATGAGCGTCTATGGCAAGGAAGGGCTGCGTGAGCTGGCGGAACAAAACCTCGCCAAGGCCCACTACCTCGCCGATGGATTGCCGAAGCGTTTCGCCGGACCTTTCTTCAACGAACTTGTGGTGAAGTGCAATGGGACGGCGCCCGAAGCTGTGAATGAAAAGCTGCTTGGCAAGAAGATCATCGGCGGCCTTCCGCTGGGACGATTCTACCCTGAGTTGAAGGACTGCATGCTGCTTTGCGCCACCGAGATGAATAAGCGCGGCCACATGGATGAAGTGAAGAACGCATTCTGACATGATCCTCAAAACTACGCCACATCTGACGCAGAACGAGCCGCTGCTTTTTGAATCGAGCTCGCCCGGCAAGAAGGGCTACCAACTGCCCGCACTGGATGTGCCGGCAGTGGATGCCAAAACGGTTTTGGGCGAAAACCACGTTCGCGAGGAGATTGAAGGCTTTCCCGAAGTCAGTGAAGTGGAGACCATCCGGCACTTCACGCGCCTGTCCACCTGGAACTACGCGATCGATCTCGGACTCTATCCGCTTGGCTCGTGCACCATGAAGTACAACCCCAGGGTGAACGAACTGGTGGCACGGACCGAGGCGCTCGCCTGGGCCCATCCTTATCAACCGGAGTCGCTTTCGCAGGGAGCCCTGGAGATCATGGCCGAGCTGGAGCGATGCCTCGCCGAGATCACCGGCATGGATGCCGTCACCCTGCAGCCTGCAGCCGGCGCGCATGGCGAAATGACCGGCATCATGCTGATGCGGTCGCTGCTGGAAAAGCGGGGCGACGCGCGGAAGAAGATTCTGATTCCCGATTCGGCGCACGGCACCAATCCCGCCACCGCTCACATGTGTGGCTACGCAGTGCAGAACATTGCCTCGAATTCCAGTGGACTGGTGGATGTGGCTTCTTTGGAAGCGGCGATGGATGAAACCGTGGCTGGATTGATGATTACCAATCCCAATACCCTCGGCGTGTTCGAAGAGAACATCGTGGAGATCACCAAGATTATCCACGCCAAGGGCGGACTGGTCTATATGGACGGCGCGAACATGAACGCCCTGGTTGGCATCGCGCGTCCGGGCGACTTCGGCATCGACGTGATGCACCTGAACCTGCATAAGACCTTCTCCACCCCTCATGGTGGCGGTGGACCCGGTTCCGGCGCGGTCGCGGTGAAGAAGCATCTGGAGCCATTTCTGCCTTACCCGCGAATGAAGCGCGAGGGCGATCAGTGGGCCTTCAATTACGACCTGCCGGATTCCATCGGGAAGGTGCGTGCGTTCTACGGCAACTTCGGAGTGCTGGTGCGCGCGCTGGCTTACATCATGGCTCACGGCGGCGATGGGCTGCGCCGCGCGACGATGGATGCAGTTTTGAATGCAAACTACATCCGTAAGATGCTGGAGCCCTACTACGACCTGCCATATAAGAAACCGTCCATGCACGAGTGCGTTTTCAGCGACGACCGGCAGGCAAAGAAAGGCGTCCGAACCGGCGACATCGCCAAGCGCCTCATCGACTACGGCTTTCATCCCTACACGGTGAGCTTCCCGCTGATTGTCCACGGCGCTCTGATGATCGAGCCCACCGAGACCGAAGGCAAGCGCGAGATCGACCTCTTCGTGCAGGCGCTGATCTCCATAGCCGAAGAAGTGGAAACGGATCCGAAGATGGTGTTGAACGCACCTTATCTCACACGCACCAGCCGGGTGGATGAAGTCACGGCCGCCCGCAAGCCGATTGTCCGTTGGAAGCCGAAGGCCACAGCGAGCATCGCGGCTGATTGATAATGGGCATTCCGCCCGGATGCTCCGTCAATCACTTCTCATAGCCGCGCTGGTGCTGCTGATCCGGCTGCCTTTTCTGAACCAGGCTATTCAAGGCGACGATGCCAAATATCTGGCCATGGCGCAGCACGCTCAGATCGATCCGCTGCATCCCACGCATCTCGCTTACGCCTTTCAAGGGCAGATGGTGCAGATGCAAGGTTATCCTCATCCGCCGTTGAATGCCTGGGCGCTTGCCGCCCTGCTGGCCATTTTCGGGGACATCTACGAAGTTCCCTTTCATGCCGCCTATATCGGCTTCTCGCTGATCGCGGCACTTTCGATGCTCGCCCTGGCGCGCCGGTTTTCGTCGGCTCCGGTTTGGGCGACCCTCTTATTCGTCGCCACTCCGGCGTTTGTGATCAACGGTACCTCCCTCGAATCGGATCTGCCGTTCCTGGCGTTCTGGATGCTTGGCTTTGCCCTTTTTGTTTCGGCTGTTGACCGTCGATCCGGTGTATTGCTGGCTGCGAGCGCGGCCGGTCTGGCGCTTGCTTCCATGGCTGCGTACCAGGCTGTCGCGGCCGCGCCCATCCTGGCTTACTATCTCTGGCAGCGCGACCGGATCTGGCGCCCCGGCTGGTTAGGCGTTCTGGTGGCTCCCGCGGTGGTGGCCGCCTATCAACTCTATGAGAAGCAGTCGAGCGGCACTGTTCCGGCGACGGTTCTGGCAGGCTATTTTCAAACCTACGGACTCCAGCAGATCGCAAACAAGCTCAAGAACGCCGCGGCGCTCACGGTCCATACCGGCTGGATTGTATTCCCGCTACTGGCGGCAGTGGCGTTCCGAAAACGTTGGATGTACGGCGTCGCGGCGGGCGCGGCGGGAATTTTTATCGATGCCAATCCGTTATTCTGGGTCTCCTTCGGGATCGGTGTAATGGTGCTGGCTTTCTGTATCGAGAGACGGCCGGAGTTTCTGAAGGCCTGGGTACTGGTGTTCTTCGCCTCGTCACTCGTCATTTTCTTCGCGGGATCGGCACGGTACCTGCTGCCCATGGCCGCGCCTGTTGTCCTGCTGGCGGTTCGTGACCTGCGATGGGCCCGGCCCGCGTTTGCGCTGCAACTGGTGCTCAGTCTCGCCCTGGCGGTGGTGAACTATCAGCATTGGGACGGCTACCGGCAGTTTGTCAGCCGCTTCCAAGACCAGATTCTCAGTAAGCGCACCTGGATCAACGGTGAGTGGGTGCAGTTCTATGCGGAGTCGGACGGAGCTCTTCCCGTGATGCTGGGTCAGGCACTGCGGCCTGGCGAGTTGCTGATCTCAAGCGATCTCGGCTACCCGGTTGCGGTGACCACCGGCGGCGGGCAACTGGCGCCACTGGCGGAACGGGACATCACGCCGCTGATTCCCCTTCGGCTGATCGGGCTGGGCTCAAAGTCCGGCTATTCGACGGCGGACGCAGGCTTTCGACCCTTCGACATCTCGACCCAGCCGATCGACAGGGTGCGGCTTCAGGTGGTTGTGGAGCGTAAGCCTACGCAATCGTACCTGACGATGAATGCGCCGGAGGCGGAGAACCAGATTGTCAGCGGTCTGTTCGCAACCGAGACTTCCTGGCGCTGGATGGGCGATCGGGCTGTGATCCTGTTGAAGCCTCCGCCTCAGCCGCAGCCGTTACATGTGGTGTTCAACATCCCCGATCTTGCGCCGGCACGCCGGGTGACTGTTTCGCTGGACGGCGCGGTTCTGGAAGACAAGACTTACGACAAGCCGGGCGGCTATACACTGACGACGAAGCCCGTCAGCGGCCGCACGCTGACCATCTCCGTCGACAAGACCTTTTCGACAGGCGGCGACCGCCGCCAATTGGGAATAATCATCAGCGAGCTAGGGTTTCGCTAGCCGCAGCACCCGGTTGTTCTCGCTGTCGGCGACATACAGAACACCCTTTTTATCCACGAAGACGCCATGAGGCCTCTTCAGCGGTCCGCTGGTGCCATCGCCCAGCACCGTCTTGATGGTGCCGTCCTTGAGATCGATGCGGCGGATGGTGTGGCTTTCGGTATCCGCGATGTACAGTCCGCCATCCGGGGAGAGCGCAACCCCCTTGGGTCCGGAAAGCTTCGCTGTCTTGGCGGGTCCGCCGTCGCCGGTGTAGCCTTTCTCGCCGGTCCCGGCGATGTGGGTGATCACCTTCGCCGCGGGGTCGATGCGGAAGATGGCGTTGCCTTCGCGCAGGGCCAGGTATAGATTGCCCTTCGCGTCCACGTCAATCGCGCGAGGTCCGTTCAGCGGTGTTCCGTCCAGTGGCGCGCCGTCGGGGGTTGGACCTTTCTCTCCGGTGCCCGCGAAGGTGCTGATCAGCCCCGTCTTGCGGTCGACCCGCCGGATGCGATTGTTGCCGATGTCGCAGATCAGCAGCCCACCCGTGTGGTCGAACGCAATACTGTGCGGCTGTTTGAACTGCGCCTGCGTAGCCGGGCCGCCATCTCCGCTGAAACCGGAAGTCCCGTTGCCGGCGAAGGTGGAAATCTTCTTTGACTTGCGGTCCACACGCTTCACCACGTTGTTCTGCATGTCCACGAAGAACATGTCGCCGGCTTTGTCGAAGCGGATTTCATACGGTTCGTTCAGCGTCGCTTCCGTGGCCAGGCCATCCCCCGCGTTACCCTTCTGCCGGTTGCCGGCCACCACTGTCAGCTCTTTCGTCTTCAGATCCAGCCGCGAGACGATATGGTTGCCGATCTCACAGATGTAGAGCGCTGCATCCGGACCGGTAGAGAGTCCGTAGGCGTTGTTCACCTTGTCAGTGAGGATCTCAAAATCCGCGGCGAACAGTCCGCTACAAAGGGCCGTTGCGAGCAATAGGGTACGCATCGCTGAGTAGTCTAACATAGCTTTTCCAGCACCTCTTCCACGCTGACATCAGTGATCGGATCGCGATGGATCACCTGAACACACTTTCCGCGCGGCGCCCATACGGCCGGATCCGTGGGGCCGAAGACGGCATACACCGGCGTACCCACGGCCGCCGCCAGATGCGAGATGCCAGAATCATTTCCAATGTAGAACTCGGCCTCGGAGAGCCAACAGCCCAGGTCGTACAGGTTCGAAATGCGCACTGCGTTCTCCAGCGGCTCCTCCGGCCCGGCGCAGAATTGGACGGGTAACGGCAGGCTGCGGCAGACTGCCCGGAACCGCTCTAACGGCCAGTTCTTGCGCGGACTCCCGGAGAACGGGTGAATCGCGGCGAAGCCAGCGGTCTTTCTGCGGCGTCGAATCCGCGGCATCGCCCCCGGCTTCCCGCCAACCTGCTGCAGGTAGAAATCAACGGCGTGACCCTCGCCCGAGGGCAGGGCACTGTGGAACTCGAAAGGCAGCCCGGCGACCGCATCCCGAAATTCCGGCCGGGCGGCGCCGTACCACGACACGATGGAATCAAACTGCTTAAGCTCCGCCATGGGCGGCTCGGTGATTCCCACCAGGTCGAGGCCGGTGGAAATGATGCCCCGGACTTTGTCAGCGAAGCGGATGAGCGGGACATTCTGCGAGGCTACCCAGACTTCGGTGTAATCGGCGCGCAGATGCTCCATCGCCGGCAACGAAACAATGCAGTCGCCGATGGCGCCGGGCCTGATGATCAGTATTCTCAAATTCTAGTTCTGAACGACCACCGGCAGTTTGACTTCGATGGTGCGTGGCGGCAGGCAAGCCTTGTCGCTGCAGGCCTGGTAGCGCAGCTTGCCGATCATGGTTCCGGTGGAAATCAGCTTGAACTTAGCCTGTGCCTTGAACTCTCCGCTGAAGACCGAGACAAGCTTGCTGGAAAATTCATACTTCTCCTGCTGCGGCTTCGGGAAGATCACCTCGCCCGCCTCGGCCGCACCGTTGGTCCAGGTGAAGCGCAGAGGGATAAGGAACTCGTCGTTCGGCGTGTTGCTGTTGACGTGATAGCCGCTACGCAACTGGAGCTTGAAATCCGCGGTGACAGTCTCATTGCGCTTGCCCGCAATCTTTTCAGGCGGGGTGACGGAAAGGACCGTGCTAATTTGAGCCGTTAGCGGGGCGAGCATCAGCCCTAACAGCAGTACGCTCGGCGTCCAGAAGTTGAACAATTTCGTCCTCATAATCACTCTTGCTCACCAGCCCGATGTGGGTGGCGGCGATGTTGCCTTCGCGGTCGATCACGAAAGTGGTCGGCAGGGAGTCCACTCCACCGTAGAGGGTTCCGACGCTATCGTTTCCCAACAGCACACGGTAGTTGATCTTTTCCTCCGCCAGGAACGGCTTCACAAGGGTCCAGCCTTCCTCGTCCATCGATACGCCGATTACCGAAAAGCCCTTGTCCTTATACTTCTGCTCGAATGCCACAAACCACGGAATCTCAATTTTGCAGGGTCCGCACCAGGTAGCCCAGAAGTTGAGCAGAACCACTTTTCCCTTGTAGTCTTCGAGACTGACTGTTTTTCCCTCTGCGTCCTTCAGCGTAAAAGGGGGAGCGGCCTTGCGGGCGGACGCGGGCTTTGGAGCCGCGTGAGTCGCGCGCTCCGCCTTCGAGCAACTGCTGACGAGCAGGGCGGCGGTGAAGAGGACTGCCGCAAGCGCACGGGTTGTGGGTAAGGCCACTGGGGTTCTCCTAAACCTTAATTATATCGGCAACGGATCTGATCCATCGCATTCGGCTGCTCCGGAACCGGCCAGCGAGCGTCATCTCCGCATACCGGGCGCCTCCGCCGAAGGCCCATCCGGCGGTATCGCAGAAGCTTTCACAGGCGTAGTGCCGCCATTTCCGGCTGCGGGTGGTCCTGTCCCTTTCCGTTAGCGTCTGCTTCAACAACTCCGCCGACCAACCCAGCTCGCCCCTGGCTCCCCGCCGCAGTTCCGATTGCAGCAGTGCCTCGTAGGCGCACCGCTTTTGATTGCCCAGGCGCACCCAGGCGAAGTGGAACACTTCATGGACGAAGATCCGGGACAAACGTCCCGGCGTGCGCAGCAGTTCCGCTTCGAGGATAATTTCCCGGCGGCGCAGGAAAGATGCTCCGTGCACCGCTTCCCCCTGGCTGGCGCCCGACAGCAGCTTGCCGCGATGCGCCGTTAACGAAGGCTGGAACGAGACCCGGATGGGCTCGCCGGAAAGCTGGGGCAGGCTCTTATTTCTGCTGGCTGAAGTACTCGCTGTTCTCGATCTTGACCGTGGCTTTTTTCCGGGTGTCTTCGACGAGCTTGCGGACTTCTGCATCTTTCATCTCTTTGAAGATATCGTCCTTCACCGATTCGTAGGGCGCCTGCATCACAGATTCCACGCGGATCACGGCGAAACCGTTCGGCTGCTTGATGGGATCGCTGACATCGCCCGGCTTCATGGCGAGAACCGCCGTCTTCACTGCTTCCGGCACGTTGGTGCTGGACGGACGGATTCCGATTCCGAGATCACCATCGCGGCCCTTCGTACCAGGATCTCCCGAATGTTCCTTGACCAGTTTTACGAAATCCTCCCCTGTCCGCGCCAGTTTTACCACGGACTCCGCCTTGGCTTTGGCTTCGGCCTCGGTGAGCGGCTTCTTACCTGCTGCGTCGGCAACCGGAGCCGCGGCATAGGGGATGAAGATCATCTTGACCTTCGACTCTTTGTACTTGTCGAGATTCGCGTTGTAGTACTTCCTCTGATCCTCGGGCATGATAGGGAGCGCGTTCTTGTACTCGTTCACCTGAGCCTGCACGATGATCTGGCGGCGCATTTCCGCGATCTGCTCTTTGTAGGGGCTCTTCTCGTACACCTTCGCCTTTTCCGCCATGTCGGCAATCAGGTCGAACATGGCGTACTCTTCCAGAAATGCTTTCGGATCCCGATGGACCATTTGCTGGCGCACCGGAGACAGCGGAGCGATCAGACGCTCAATATCCGCCGCGGTGTAAGGCTTTCCGTTCACAACGGCCACCACGGTTTCGGGCTTCACCTCTTCGGCGACAGCGGGCAACAGCGACAAGAAGAGGGCCAGGCAACAGATTTTCATGGGGATTCTCCCTCAGTTTAACATGCGCTATTCGATTGCTATTCGATAACCATGGGGCCGAAAACCGGCGCACTCATGCCCGCCGAGTCGCGCAAATTGCAATACGGATCCTTCCCAAATCCATAATGCAGCACGGCGCCCTCGGGCAGCTTGCCGGCGAAAGCCAGCAGAATGGCCGACGGGTCCGCGGGATCGACAATCGTCTTAAAAATGACGGTCAAGGGCTCACCCTGAGGAGAATGGATGGAAAAGCCGCTGACGCGGCCGTCGGATTCGAGGCGGCCGTTCACGTCCGAGTAGGCCACGCGGACGAAGCTCGTATTTGGGTAAATGCCGGGTACTACCTTGGCTGAAACAGGCCGCGGACCCCGCTTCAAGTTTCCCTGCACCATGTTCGCGAATTGCTTGCCGAGGCGCTTGTGATCCTGGGTGCTGACATGGATGCCATCATCGAGAGAAGAATCGATGGCGGCGACCATTCCCGTGTGGGGAATGGACAGTTCAGCCAGCCGCTGCGCTTCCTGAATCTGATTCCATTCCACGATGTTCTGGGTGTTGATATGCCGCGCAAGCTGCACATAATAAAACGGCAGATCCGGCTGTCCGAAGTCCGAGCGGATGGCCGCGATGAGCTCAGCGAACTTCGCGGCGAAAACCGGGGCGGCTTTCGGGTTGGCATCCGATTCCCCCTGATACCAAAGCACTCCCGCGACCTTCCCACCGACGGCGGCTACGCGCCGGATCATCCCGCCATAAAGCGAATCGCCTCCGCGGTCGCGCAGTGCTGGATCCCACTGCGCCATAGAAGTTCCACCATGTGCGCACGGCACCAGACCGATAGGCACTGCGGTCTTCCGAAGCATCTCCGCCGCGAATGGCAGTGCCAGTCCGGCGCCTTTCTTGCGCTTTTCGTTGTAAGTGGTGAGCGCCTCCCCTTCCGTCCGGACCTGGTCTCCGGCGGTGTTGCGCGGCCAATGGACCTTGTCGACGGCGCTCACCAGAGTGTGGAGTGGTTCCTTTGCTACCAGCCATGTATCGGTCAGGTCAAAGCTGTGAATCTTCAGGTCGGGAGGCTGAACATCGACCAGGTCGCCGACTCCTTCCATATTGGACTGGCCCGCAAGGACCCAGAGATCCCCGACGAGGATGTTATCGAAGGCCACTACGGGCGCCGGGCCGCAGCGGAGTTCTACTTTGTAGGGTCCGCCCATGGGGATTCCGGCCACTTCGGCGGTCCATGCGCCGTTCTGCGGAGTACCAACTGCGCTCCAGTTCCTAACCAGACGGCGGCCGGCCATGATACGGACTTCAATGGGTTTGCCGTCGAGCTCGTTCGTAGAGCCCACCAGCTTGGCATTGGCTTTGTTGGTAGTATCCCGCTGTAATACCTGTTCCGATGCGAGACCGCCGGCTACCCGGATTTCCTGGGCGAAGGTGAGCGCACAGAAAGAGAGAAAAAGGACAAAAGGCTTCATGTGAACTTCGATTTTACATGAAGCCGGAAAGCTTAGAGGCGTTTCACCTCCGCCTTCTTGCGGCCCTTTTCCAGGTTCGAAGATGCCCTCTGCCGGGCACTCTCGCTGATCTGAATCCTATTGATAACCTGGATTGCCCCTCCGGTCTTGGCCATACGCGTCGCGGAACCCTTGTGCTGGATGACGTCCGTCTTGCCCTCAATGGTGGCAACGCCACCCTGCACCTTGACGGTGAACTTTTCGGGGGCGATTTTCGATTTGGCGTACCTGGCGCGGATATTTTGCTCGATGGCCGCGTCGGATAGCTGCGGCTTGGCTTTCGAGGCGGCCTTGGGCGCATCGGCTGCAAAAGCGCAGAGGGCCAAGGTTAATACCGGCAGGGCTTTGGATAAGAGTTTCATGGTTGGTGTCCCGTCCATAAGTGTCCGCACGGAAAGAAAGTTCGCAGGCTATTTTTGCGAAACAGAACCAATTGATTGGGTTCGTTCGTGCGATTTGGAGCATTCTACGAAACGAAGCCAATTCTCAGGCTACCCACAAGTACCCGTCCAGTGAAGGGCCGCGGACAGTGCGGTTCAGGGCAGTGGAGGCTTTCATCAGAAGAGGAAGGACCAAGTCGCCGCAGTCGAGGGACGGGTGAATTCGTTTGGTCCGACACGTCAGCGCTTTGGCGAAATCGGAGGCGTAGCGGACAATTCCTTCCGCGGTTTCTTCCGGATGGCTTAGCATGCGCCGGCGGAATTCATGGCCGGCCCTGCCAAACTCGATGAAGCACTCAATGATGCTGGACTCGGCTGACATGAGCCGGTCCAGATTACGACGCCGGGCGGCGACGGCTGCCACTATATCGCGGGAGAAAATTCGCTGATAACGACCAGCGTGGGCGGAACCGCTCAGGATTTCCTGAATGCGATCCAGTTCGGACGGCAAGGCCAGGTTTGCGGTCTTGTAAAAGCGCTTCATGGAATCGGGATTCTGGAATTCGTATGTCAGTTCGGTGCGGGTTCGGCCCACGAAGGGTCGGCTGCACTGGTAAACCAGCATGGCGTGGGAGTCGGCAATGCGGGCGTAACGTTCGCGTTTGCTGAACCATCGGCGGGGCAATTCCTGGCGCAGAAATTGCTGCACGGCAAGGGAGATATCCCCATAGGCAGGAGTGTAAGTGCATTCACGGTCGCCCGGAGCCTCAAACCAACTTGTCAGGAAAGCGAGTGGAATGCTTCGGCCGCCGGCAGAAGCCTCACACGGCGTGCCGCTGTGGGCTACGGTGGCGTGATGGAGGGTTCCTGTTGTACTGTTGGCGCAGGCGAATCCGGCCAAACGAAGCATTCCCTCGGTTACGTGTTGCTCCGGCCAGCCGACGAAGATCTGGCCTGCCGCTTCGTTAGACCTTACGGGCGAGCGTTCGAGTGCGGCGGCGGGGGATTTCCAGTCCTTCTTTTCGATTTTGGGAAGGTAGAGTTCGACTTCCGTGTCATAGGGCAAAGCGTCGCTCAGGTCCGCGCGGAGGGTTTCGATGCCGGAACTCTGATGCAGTGCGGTGGTGAAATCGCCTTCCAGACCCCGATACCAGGCGGCGACACCTTCGACGGTGTTGGGGTAAATGACGTCAAGGAGGGGTTCCTGCCTGCTGAATTTGGCGAAAACCTCTTTGCAAAAACCAAGATATTTCGACTTCAGAACTTTTGCGGCCTGATGGTAAATGGCGTCCCGCACGCTGGTCTGGTGCAAGACAGTCTTGAGAACCGGGTCGGTATCGAATGGCCGGGGCAGAGGGGCGGCGGCCTCGACGGAGAGTTCCGGCTCCACCATCGCGGTCCGGAAGACGCGAAGACGCCGCTTTGTTCCGTCAAAGTTGGAGCACGTGAGAACCCGGAAGTAGCCGTGTATGGAAATTTTTACGATAGCCTGGCGGGGGGAAGACAAACGGGTTCCCAAGTTGCCGGCGAGGTCGCGCTTGTTCACGCGGCGCACCCAATGGAGACGGAAATCGTAATCCACGGGTTCGGAGAGGTGGATTTCGCCCAAGCGGTAGAACTCGCATTTGGGCCAGGGTGTGAGAAGAGTTTCTGGGTTCATTTGAGGCGAACCTCCTTTGCTGGAATGAGTATAGGGATGGAGGTGCCGGAAACGAGCTAGGGTCCGGTTGGTGTGGAGGTTGGTTGGGTGAGCATGGTGCTGATTTCAGGGTGGATGCGGGTTGAGAAAATAAATGTGGGACAGCTGTGACCGGGAATTTGGATGGGGGTCAGATTTGTCTGAATTCAGCAGGAAGACAAAGTTGGTGACCTGTTGGTGTTCAAGTTAGCCCATACCACCTTAGAGCGATGTTCTTCGCGTTGATTATGCAGAAGGAATAGGATCGAAATAGCAGCAGCGGAGGCGGCGCAAAATGAGAGGGCTTGACTTTGACATCAAGCGCTATGGACGTCTACTTGCGAAGACGCTGCCTCGGCCGATTGAGTCGCATGACGAATGCGCGCGCGCTTCGGCGGTGATCAAGTCCATGATGAACCGGGACAGGTCGCCTGAGGCGAGCACGCTACTTCAGCTCCTGGTGGGGTTGGTGACCGGGTACGAGGATCGAACTGTGCCGATGCCGGACCTTCCGCCAGACCAGATGCTGCGTTCGCTACTCGAAAGCAGCGGCATGAAGCAGACGGAGCTGGGCAAGCTGTGGGGGACCAGCAAAAGCTATACATCGGCCATCGTGAACGGGAAGCGGCCGATCAGCAAGGCGCAGGCTAACCCAACCTTCGCAGCTAAGGCGCATTTTCGTCCGAATCCGGGTCCCCCGC